>NZ_JANSJI010000123.1:0-10521 GCF_047462475.1 Synechococcus sp. H55.11 | reverse complement strand
ATCAACGAGCTGCTCTTTCAGCGGCGCTACTCTGAGGCCGACCTGGAAATGCTGGATCGCCTGACTTTGGCGTTGCTGAACCAGCAAATCGAAGCGGACAAACCTTCTGTAGCAAAAGCTGCCTGACCGCCAAAACGCATCAAGTTCCTCCAAAGCAACAGGGGATCCTCTGCGGATCCCCTTACCTGTCGATTGAGCTAGAGTCTCCTCAGCAAACGCCGAGGAGTTCTGGGCTGCAGCGGCCGGGTGTGAGGGCTAGACCGCGACGGTCTTCTTCACCTGAGCTGCCAAAGCGCCAGAAGCATACTTGGCTGCCATCTCATCCAAGGTAACCACCGGAACCTTGGTGCCATGGCCGGCACAGCCGAAGGCGATGTAGCGCTCAGCGCACACTTTTTGCATTTCCTTAATAGAAGGCTTGAGGAAAGAGCGGGGATCAAAGTCTTTCGGATTTTCGGCCAGGGCGCGGCGCACGGCAGCCGTGATGGCCAGGCGGTTGTCGGTGTCGATGTTGACTTTGCGCACCCCGTTTTGGATGCCCCGCTGAATTTCTTCCAGCGGCACGCCGTAGGTCTCGGGGATGGAGCCGCCGTACTGGTTGATGATGTCGATCAACTCCTTAGGCACCGAGGAGGAACCGTGCATCACCAGGTGGGTGTTGGGCAGGCGGCGGTGGATCTCGGCGATGCGCTCCATGTCGAGAATGTCGCCGGTGGGCTTGCGGGAGAACTTATAGGCGCCGTGGCTGGTGCCAATGGCTACAGCCAGCGCATCCACCTGAGTTCGCTCCACAAAGTCCACCGCTTGGTCGGGGTCGGTGAGCAGTTGGTCGTGGCTGAGGGCCCCTTCAGCACCGTGACCATCTTCTGCTTCGCCACGGCCTGTCTCCAGGGATCCCAGGCAGCCCAGTTCCCCTTCCACGCTCACCCCAATTGCGTGGGCCACTTTCACCACTTCGGAGGTAACGGCCACGTTGTACTCGTAGCTGGCCGGCGTTTTGGCATCTTCTTTGAGGGAGCCATCCATCATGACGCTGGTGAAGCCGTTGCGGATGGCAGAGTAGCAGGTGGCGGGGCTGTTGCCGTGGTCTTGGTGCATGGCGACGGGAATGTGGGGGTAGGTCTCCACCGCCGCCAGGATCAGGTGGCGCAAAAAGTGCTCGCCCGCATACTTGCGTGCCCCTCGAGAGGCTTGCAGGATGACCGGACTGTTGGTTTCATGGGCAGCTTGCATGATCGCTTGGATCTGCTCCATGTTGTTGACGTTGAAAGCCGGAATGCCGTAGCCGTGTTCGGCGGCATGATCCAGCAGCGTCCGCATTGCAACGAGAGCCATCGGTTACCTCCTGAGGTGCTGACCTAATGCGTATAAGGTTTGCTTACCGTTGATCTTAAGATACTTTTTACGTTTTGGCGGATAAGCCGCCGGCGATCTGCGTATCTTGCCGAGGGATCTTTGCAACCATTGGCCGTGAGGCTCGCGCTCAGACGCAACAGGCCCACCAACCTCTCCAGATACAGTAGGAAAGGGCCGGGAGGGCAAGACTTTTCCCATCGAGGAAGGCTCTGCCCCTGCCTGACCATGTGTTCATATCGTTTCTGCATTGGTTGTCCGGAGGAATGAGAAGGTGCATTGCAATCCGCGGCCGGTCTTGGGCGCCAACCGAGGGAAGGCTCTATCCTGTGGGGGTAAACAACTGCCCTTGTCTCAAGGGAGAGGACTCCGACCCGCTAAGGCGATTGGTTTGGCCATAGCCTGCTGGGCGGCAGCGGGTCTTCGCTTGGCCGCTTGGGGGATCCCTGGGCAATCTCCGGATCAGGTGGCCGCCTGGGTGAGGGAGAATCCCGTGCTGCGGCCCCGTCCGGGCGAAACCCTGAACATCAACCGCGTGGAGCCGGATGGATCCCGGTTTACCTTTTTGGCCTCGGTGGCTCCGCCAGGACGGATCATCAACCCGCTGGATCGGGAGACGATTCGCTCGGAGCGCATGACCTTCTTTCGCCCACAAGGGCTGACGGCGGAAGATCTCTTTCAGGCGATTCGCGAGGTCTATGGGCCAGAGATTGCCGCCGATTTGGATCGGGCGGTGGAGGTGATCCGCTACCCGTCCCCAGAGGCCCTGGCGAATACTCCCGGCTATACCCTGGCCTTGGCCATTCAAGGCGTGGTGCTGCGGGGAAACCAATTCGTCTATTGGCTGGAGCTGACGCAAAACCCCGATGGCCGCGTGCAGCAAGGCCAGGTGTGGGTGTTTCAAGAGGAATGGCTGCCCAAGGTAGAAGGGGAGTTGGCGGAGCGCTTCCCCCTGCAGGTGATGACCCGTTGAGAACAAAGAGCCTGGTGCTCCCAGTCCTGAAGAGAAGGAGCGCCTGTTCAGGGGCGGCGGGAGCTGTTGACATCCAAGGCCGGCCATTCCACCCGTTCCACCTGGGGCCGAAAGCCCAGCCAAGGAGTGGCCAAGCGGGCAAATCGCTCTGGATCCCCGCTCACGCAGAAACGGTAGGGTTCCTCCTGGGCGGCGGCCGAGGGGCGGCGCAAGCCCCACAAGCTCAGTTCGCGGGCCAGGGATCGCACCAGCGCCACGCCGGGATCCACCCGTTTGACGGCTGGGGGCAGCAGGGATTTCAAGAGGGGATCCAGCAGCGGGTAGTGGGTGCAGCCGTAGACGAGGGTATCGATCCCCTGTTGCAACAGGGGCTGCAGGTAGCGTTCGGCCGCTTGCCGCAGGGCGGGGCCGTCCAACTGGCCGGCTTCGATGAGGGGGACGAACTCCGGGCAGGCCTGCTCCCAGCACTGGACAGGTTGGGGAAAACGCCTGCGATCCAGGGCGCTGTACTCCTGAATGGCCCTGGAGTAGGCGCGGCTTTTAACGGTGGCCGCCGTGGCAATCACCCCAATGCGGGATCCCTGAGACAAGGCCGCCTGGGCGCCCGGCAGGATCAGCCCCAGAATGGGCAGGGCGAACTCCTGCCGCACGTGTTCTAGGGCCAAAGCTGAGCTGGTATTGCAGGCCATCACCACCAGCTTCACCGGCTGCGCCTGCATCCACGTCAGAATTTGCCGCACAAAGGTCAAGATCTCCTCTGGGGAGCGTTCCCCATAGGGCAGCCGCGCCGTATCGGCAAAGTAGAGGAGCCGTTCCTGGGGGAGGCGGCGGCGCAAGGCTCGCCAAACCGTCAGCCCGCCCAAGCCACTGTCAAACACCCCAATTGGCCAACCGGGATCCGGATCCCAACGCATGCTCCGTTCTCCTCAACACCTTGGCTAAGCTGCTGTATCCTACCCTGCCTCTGAGGCTGTCGGCATCGCTTTCTGGCCCTCTCCCTGGGATCGGCTGCAGGACCTTAGCGGCTGCGCAGAAAGGCCTCAATGCCCTCGGCAATGGCCCGCGCCAAAATAGCCTGGTATTCGGCAGTAGCCAATTTTCGCCCTTCGGTTGGGTTGGTTACATAGCCCAACTCCAGCAGCACGGAAGGCATACCCACGGGCGTTTCCCGCACCATGAAAAAGCGGGCCCGTCGCACCCCCCGGTCGGCAGCGCCGGTGGCCCTCACCAAGCTGCGGTGCAGGATGGTGGCCAGCTCGGCGCTATCGGGCCGCAGGTAGTAGGTCTCGATGCCGTGGATGCCGGAGCGATCCAGGGCGTTGGCATGGATGCTCACCAATAGGGTAGCGTTGGCCTGAACGGCCATATCCACCCGCGGCTGCAGCAGCACTTCCCGGTCGTCGGTGCGAGTCATCACCACTCCATAGCCCCGCTCTTGCAGCAGTTGTCGTACCTGGAGGGAAACGGAGAGGACGATGTCCTTCTCCTGGATCCCATCCACTCCGATGGCGCCGGGATCCCGTCCGCCGTGTCCCGGATCGACGGCGATGACCGTCCGGCCCTGGGGTGGAGGAGGGGAAGCTTGGGCAGACGGTTGCCGCTGAGGTGTTGGCGGCGGGGCGTTGAGAGGCCGCAGCTCCAAGGTAATGCGGCGGGATCCCTGGCCGGGGTGGGGCTCAAACACATTGAACTCTTCGGCAGGTTGCACCAGAATGCTGACCGTGCGGGCATCTTCTTGCACAAAGCGGATCCGCTCCACCGGCCCCCCAACCGGCAAGCCGGGATCTGGCAAAGACTGGGGCAGGCGAGCCGGCGCCACGTTGATGCGGTAGCCGCCGCTTTCCGGATCCCAGCCGGCCCGGTAAAACAGGAACCCATCGGCGCTGATGATGAGCTGATTGCCCTGCAGCTCCACCGAGCGCAAGGTAGCCAGCGGCCCTTGGGGATCGCCCTGGCTGACCTCAGGCAAAAGGCTGGCCTGGTCAGCGCCACCGGCGGGCTGGATCCAGATCCCGCCCTGCTGCGGGTCGTAGCGGGCTTCCCAATCGCCACTCGAAGGATCCACATCCAACACCACCCGAGCAATCGTGGGCTCAAACTGCCCGATGCGCAGCCGCAAAACCCCCAGACGGTTGACGATGTAGGCTCGTTGGGTGAGGGCGGGGCTGAGGGTGGTGTTGAGAAAATCCACCACCACCCGATCCGGATCGAGGATGCGCCGCACCGTGGTGGCGGGGCTGCCCTGGGTGCGGATGAAAAAACCCTCCGCCTGCGGGGATACCCCCAAGATCTGATGGTCGGCACGGGAGGGAGCGGGGCTGCGGGGAGGTAGCGTCCGCGAAGGAGGGGGCGCAGGATCGCGGGGGCCAGGGGGAAACAGCGGGGCGGCAGGCGAGGGTTGGCCGGCCTGGAGGAATTGAACAGCCCAGCGGGAGGGGCCGGCGGTGAGCAGTTGCAGTTGGTTGAGGCTGAGAGGCTGATCCGGCTGCAGATACAGCACAAAGCGGGTGATGGTCTCTGTGAGCTGGCTGATCTGCAGGGAGGCAACACGGCCTGGGAAAGTCTGGGTTTGGGGATCCCGTCCATAGCGGGTGTTGGGAAAATCCAGAACAACCCGCGGCGGATTCTGGAGCACAAACAGGAAAGGCCGCACCTCGCCCTGGGTGTTGACTTCCAGCCGTCCCTGCTGCGGATCGTAGTACCAACGGTCGATGTGAGATAGACCTGGAGCCGTGGTTGCCTGAGCCCGGACAGGTTGAGGGAGAAACACGCCTGCTCCGGTTAAGCTCAACAGCAGCATCGCCCCCCATATCTGCCTTGACCCTGGCTTGTCCAATTCGGGCATGACCCTCCATCCACTCCGCACACCTGCTGCCCTCAACTATACCAACCTCCCCCGGGAGCGGCCTGAGAGGGAGCGCAATTTCGCTCTTGCTGGCGGGGTTGGGGGATGATGGGTTCGCTCCTTATTTTTGATTTTTGGAGGTATCCTGGGATGCCCAGCCCACCGGATCCCCTCACCCTAGCGCGAGCTGGGGACAGCCAATCGATTGTGCGGGTTGTGCGGCTGGAGCTGCTGCGGCGACGCTGGCCCGGACGGGTGAACTTTGCCGATGAAACCCTGCACATCCACCTCACCGGATCCCTGCCCCAACAGCCATCTCTGCTCGTTGCCCAACTGTTTTTGATGGTGCAGCAACTGCGGATCCCGCGGCTGAAGCAAGTGGAAATTTGTGCTTACCGCGGCTCCCAATTGCTCTGGCAGCGCAGCCTCAAGTTGGGATCCCAGCAGCGTTGGGATCGCTTTTCTTTCGATAGCTGGGCGGTCAATATCTGGGCTTATCCGGTTGCATTTGCAGTGGCCCTGCTGGTAAACAACGTTGGCTTGTTGCAGGTGTTGCATTTGCCTTTACACATCTGGATTCACGAGTTTGGCCATGCCACCATTGCCTGGTGGAGCGGACATCCAGCTTTGCCCCTGCCCTTTGGCTGGACCAGCATCAGCTCAAAAGAGGATCCCTTTGTATACTTTGGGATCCTTTTTTTGCTGGCTTTGCTGTTCCGGTCAGCCCGCAAGGAACGGATCCGATGGCTGCAGGCGTTGGCTATTTTTCTGGCCTTGTTGCAGTTTTATATGACTTGGCTGCTGCCCAATCGTACCAAAGAGCTGCTGATTACCTTTGGCGGCGTTGGCGGTGAGTTTTATCTCAGCACCTTTTTAATAGCCAGCTTTTATCTTCGCTTGCCGGATCGTTGGCGATGGGATTTTTGGCGATTCATAGTGTTGGGAATTGCAGCCAGCAGCCTATGGAAAAGCTTTTGGCAGTGGCACACTATCCAATTGGGCCTGAACCAGATCCCTTGGGGAACTCTGTTTGGCGGGCAAGGAGATGCCAGTGGGGATATGAACCGCCTAAACTACGAGTTTGGCTGGAGTACCGATCGAATTATCCAAACCTACACTTTTTTGGGAAATTTGTGTGCCTTAGTCGTATTGAGCCTCTATGTCATATTCCTATTGCGGGCAAACGATGAGATTTGGCTCTACCTGCGAGCAAGGCTCATCCTTTGGATGAATGGTTTGGGACACTTCGGCTCAGGCAAATGTCCTTAACAGCTTTTTCCAGCGTTATCTACTCCAGCCAAGGGAGCTACATCCCTCACCCCCAGCCCCTCTCCCTCTGGGAGGGGGGAGATCGACATAACGAGCCGTTTCATGGCTCTTGGAAATGGCCAGAACTTGATCGGATCCAGAAGGTGTTTTCAGACCGGCGATGGTCTGTCGAGCATTCGCTCTATGCTGAGGGATAGATGCACAGCAGCGGTGCCTTGCAATGTCAACCCCTTTCCCTTGGCCCTACCGCACCCCAGGGATCCCGGATTCTGCCTTTGAACGCATTCCAGGGATCCCGATGAGCCCTCGCGAGGTGCGCGTGTTGGTGCTGAGCCAGTTGCGCCTGGGAGAGAACCACTGCTTGTGGGATATTGGCGCCGGAACGGGCACGATTGCCATTGAAGCGGCTGTTCTGTGCCCCAAGGCTCGCGTGATCGCCATCGAGCGAGACGCAGAGGTGGTCAGCTTGATCGAGAGCAATTGTGAGAAATTTGGCCTCACCAACGTGCAAGTGATTCAAGGTACTGCCCCCGATTGTTTGCAACACCTTTCTCCTGCACCGGATCGCATCTGCATTGAGGGAGGCCATCCCCTACGGGAGATCCTGGAAGCCTGCTGGAGCCATCTCAATCCCAACGGACGGATCGTGGCGACAACCAACTCTTTGGATGGGCTCTACGGCCTCTCCGCTGGTCTGGCTGCTGTGCGGGCTCATCATGTGGAGGTCATTCAATCGGCGGTGAACCGTCTGGAACACCGCGGTCGGACTCAAATGTTGCTGCCGCTGGATCCCACTTTTGTTTTAAGCGGAGAAAAAATGAGCTAAGTTTTATATAACCTGTTTACATTTTTTGGTAAATCTTTTCTCAAAGCGACAGACAAAATTAGATAGGTTCATCTCAGCTATCCTGAACCAGTAAGAAGGATGGGCCCATTCCAAACCTTAAGCTATGCCAATATTTCTCGAACTCAAACTCAAATCTGCTCTTATACCAGATTAAGAGAGCTGGGAAACCCCAATGGCTATGGACCAATTCCAACACCCCTTTCAGGAGTCACGGGAAGTCAAGCTGCGGCAACTGTTGATTCGAGAGCGCTGGCCGGAAATGCTGAAGGGCTGCCGGGCTTGCATCCATTGGGACGACTTCAAGCGACCGGAATGCTGTGGTGACTGCGGCATTGGGGATCGGCGCAGACAAGAGATAGCCAGAGAGAGCCCGCCCAGCAAATCCTCAGGAACTTAGGGATCCCAGCCGCTGTTGTGGCTTGTAGTAACGAGCGCCTCTCCCAGGATAGCTATGTCGTGGATCCCTAGAAAGACCCTCTTGGCCCACCTCTCAGAAGCCCATCCCAGGCCACCTCAACAGCAGCACCGGGATCTCTGTAAAGCTTTATACCCAAAATTCAGCGGCAGGGTCGGAGACAACCCTCAAACCCTGATTTTTCCGCTGACCTGGTCAATCTTTTGCTGGATCTCGGCGGTCGCTTCCCTGCGGGGAAGTGGAATTCTATGGAAAGAACTAGGGCCGCCAGGGAAACTGGCGAAAGTTGGGAGGGCGCTTTTCCAAGAAGGCGCGTTTGCCCTCGGCAGCTTCCTCGGTCATGTAGTACAGCAGCGTCGCGTCCCCGGCCAGCTCCTGCAGCCCCATCTGGCCGTCGCAATCGGCGTTGAAAGCTGCTTTGAGGCAGCGGATGGCCAGGGGGCTGTGCTGGAGGATCTCCCGCGCCCAGCGGATCCCTTCTGCCTCCAGTTCCTCCACAGGCACCACCGCATTGACCAGGCCCATCTCCAGCGCCTGGGCGGCTGTGTACTGGCGGCAGAGAAACCAGATTTCGCGCGCCTTCTTTTGCCCCACCACCCGCGCCAGGTAGCTGGCCCCAAAGCCGCCGTCGAAGCTGCCCACCCGCGGCCCGGTTTGGCCAAAGATGGCGTTGTCGGCGGCAATGGTTAGATCGCAGACGAGATGCAAAACATGGCCCCCGCCAATGGCGTAGCCGGCCACCAGCGCAATCACCACTTTGGGCAAGGAGCGGATGATGCGCTGCAGATCCAGGACATTAAGACGCGGGATCCCGGCCTCGTCCAGGTAGCCGGCCTCCCCCCGCACGCTCTGATCCCCGCCGGCACAAAAGGCATATTTTCCATCCGTATGCGGCCCGGCGCCCGTCAAGAGCACGACTCCAATATTAGGATCCTCCCGCGCATCCAGAAAGGCGTCGATCATCTCGGCAACCGTCTTGGGGCGGAAGGCATTGCGTTTGTGGGGCCGGTTGAGGGTGATCTTGGCGATGCCGTCGGTTTTTTCGTAGAGGATGTCTTCGTAGAGCTTGGCCGTCTGCCACATGGTGTCTTGGGGGTTCCTTTTCTTTGCCAATCCCTGCCCATTATCCGCGCTAACCGTCTGCCTGAACGAGGGATCCCAACAGCCCTTCCAGGGTGTACTCCTGCGCCTCAACATCTACCCGCCCCAAGACCTGCCTGCAGGTTTCCGCGGTTTTGGGGCCGATAGCGGCAATCTGTACCGGCGGATCCCAGACTTCAGGGCCTAGCCCCGCCTGGCGCAGGAGATGGGCAAAATGCTGCACGGTTTTGGAGCTGGCAAAGGTGAGGATATCCACCTGGCGCTCTTTGAGGGCCTCGAGCACTTGGGGATCCGCTGCTGCCGGACAGGCCGACTGGTAGGCGGCCACCTCCACCACCTCGGCTCCGCGTTGCCGCAGCCCCTGCACCAGCTCCTCCCGTCCTCCGGATTCGACGCGGGGAAAGAGGATGCGCTGTCCCTGCACTGGCTCCGGCCAAATGGGCAGCAGGGCCTCGGCCACAAACTCAGAGGGCAGCAAATCTGGGCGGATGCCGTACTGGGCCAGTACCGCCGCCGTTTTGGATCCCACCACTGCCACCCGCACAGGGTGGAGCGCCCGGCTGTCTCGCCCCTGCTGCTGCAACCGCTCGAAAAAAGCCTGCACGCCGTTGGCCGAAGTCAGCAGCAGCCAATCGAATTTCTCCAGGTCGGCAATGGCTGCGTCCAAGGGATCCCAGCTTGTAGGCGGCTGGATGACCAGGGCGGGCATTTCCAGCACCCGCGCCCCCTGAGCCTGCAGCAGCTCGCGCCAAGCCGGCGACTGCCCCTCGGAACGGGTGACCAGCACCGTTTTGCCTGCCAAAGGAGCCGGTGGCGGTAACGGTGGGATCCCTGGCAAAAACTCCTGCCGCAGCCGCACCACCTCGCCCACCACCAGCAGGCCAGGCAGCTTTTCTGGCTCCAACCCTTCCCCCTGTTGCAGCTCTGCCAGGGTGCCCACCCAAACCTGCTGCTCCGCCTGCCCCGCCCCCCAGATCACGGCTACGGCTCGCTCCGGCGGGATCCCGGCTGCCACCAACTGGGCCGCAATCTGCTGCCGCTGCCGGGATCCCATCAAGATCACCAACGTATCCAACTGGGCCAGAGCGCCCCAGGGCAGGGGCTCCAGCTCATGGGCGGTCAGCACGGCAAAGGCGCGGCTCAAGTGCTTATCGGTCAGAGGGATCCCTGCCCACAAAGGGCCGGCCAGGGCCGACGACAGACCTGGCCAGATCTCAAACGGGCAGCCCGCCTCCCGCAGGGCCTGCACCTCCTCGCGGGCACGGCCAAAGAGCAAGGGATCCCCCGCCTTGAGGTGAACCACCTGCTTCCCTTCCCGGCAGCGCTGGATGAGCCAGCGGATGCCCTCCTGCAAGCTCGCTGCTTCGGAACGTCGCCACACCTGCGCCTGGGGGGGCAACTCCGCCAACAAGCGCTCGTCCACCAGCTCATCCACCCAAACGGCCTCAGCCCGCCGCAAGATCTCCAGCACCCCTTGCGTCAGGCCGTCCCGCCCACCCAGCCCCGCCCCCACCAGATACACCTTGCCCATGCCGCACCCCTTCTCTTGCCCTCTACCTGTTGATCCTGCCGCAAAAGCGGGATCCCGCTCCCTTTGCAACTGTAGTCATTTCAAATAGCAACGAAGCGTTTCTCTACGTCGTCATTGACGTCGTTATTGCTCCGCAACGCTGTCGCGAACGCGCCGCTCTAACTCCCCTCTCCCTCTGGGAGAGGGG
>NZ_JANSJI010000122.1:0-6326 GCF_047462475.1 Synechococcus sp. H55.11 | reverse complement strand
TTGGGGGTGGTCGCGTGAGCGGCGCGGAGCGCTTGGGCTGCCTCAGGGAGAGGGGATCGTCTGTTGTTGGCTTAGAGCAGCCGGGAGCTATGCTAGTCTCAACGCGCCCTGGCAGCAAGGGTGAGAGGCTCAGACGGCTTGGGAAAAAGATCGGTAGAGCATTCAGGAAGATAGCTTCTCGCGCAAGCGGGCTTCCCATTGTTGCAGTTGCTCTTGGCGGGCGGCCACCTCGGCTTCTCGACGGCTCAGCTCTTGGCTTTGGCGAGTCAAAGATTGCCGCCAGCTTTCGATCTCCGACAGATCCACCAGACTGCGGTTTTGAGACAGGCTGTGCAACATCTCCACCAGCTTCATGGCCGCCTCTTCCAGCCGCTCTACCCGCCGCTGTTCCGAGAGCTCAACCAGCAGCAACACGCCAACGTTGTAAGGGCCAGCATCTTTGCAGGTGACCCACTCTGGCTGGCGCAGTGGGATCCAAACCCCTTCTTCGGCCTGGCGAGCCAAGAGCTGCAGCTCCCCCTGGCCGAAGAGACTCTTTTTGTGTACCCGTGCCAGATACAGCATGGAACATGCAGGAAGATGTTGCCGATTTTAGCACCGATCCCATGGATTCAAGAGGGATCCAAACCCGGGTGTTGTCCGTGCCGGCGGGAGGATCGATGTTAGGATCGGCTGTGGAATGGGTAAGGCTTAGCGCTCTCCCCTCTTCATTGTTTAGGGATCCCTGGCATGTTTCTCACCCAAAGCCCCTATTTTTTGATGGCAGCGCTGGTGGCGATTGCCAGTGGAGCCATCTTCGCAGTTCGCTTTATCAAGCGAGAGGCCTCCGCTGAATCGGATGTGATTTTCGCCACGATGGGCCTGATCTATTCCATCTGTTTGCTTCTGGAGGGTCAGCGGCTCATCCCGTTGCTGTTTTTTGCCCAGGTGCTGCTGGCGGTGATGGCCGGCTGGTTTGCCATCGAAACTTTCCGGTTGCGGATTCTCTTGAGCGAAAAGGTACGGCAGGTGGGCGGGGTTCGTCCAGCCGTTCGCAAGAAAGACTTCAGCCGTACCTACCCCCTAGATGACTATGCCCAAGGACGCACGGTTTCTGCTCGGGCCGAAGGATCCCGCATTCGCGATACCTCCTCTTACAGTCGCGCCATTCCCAAACGCAGCAGCGAAGAGCCTGGGCGTCGCCCCAGGCCCCAACTGACCAGCGATACCCGTGTGCGTCCGCGCCGCCGACCCGAAGTGGATGAGTATTACGACGAGCCAGGATCCCGCCAAGACACCGGCTACGATGAGCCGGCCCCGCCGCCAGAGGCCCGCCGCCCCCGTCGCCCTGCCACCGAAGAGTATCCAGAGGATGTAGATACGCAGGAGGAGCGCGGCACAGGCACGGTCACCCGCCGCCGTCCCCCACGTCTGCCCCAAGACCAAGGAGAAGGCTACCCGGATGAAGCCCCCCGTCGTCCCTCCCGCCGCGTTGTCGAGGTGGAATCGGTCGAGGTGGAAGAGGCGGAGCCAGAAGAGTACGATGACGACCTGTTCTGAAGATCTGAACCAATCTGAGCTTGGCCGGCGTTTGAGGGGTTCAGCCGGTGTTGCGCATTCCGGCGGCAATGCCGTTGATGGTGAGCATGGCTCCGCGCAGGAGTTCAGCGCGGTTGTAGCGCGTGCGCCCGGCGCAGGCTCCTTGGTGCTCTCGCAGGCGCTTGAGGAGAGAGACCTGAATAAAGCCCAAGGGCACAATCGAGCGATTGCGCAACTGCACTGAGCGCCTCAAATAGGGGTCGTTCTCCAACAGTTCCCTGTGACCCGTAATCTGCAGCACCATTGTGCGCGTGCGGTACATTTCTTGGGCAATGCACTCAAACAGCTCCATCGCCCGCTGCAAACGTTCTGGAGAGCTCATCTCCCGCACGTAGTGACGCGCTATTTGCAGATCCACCTTGGCCAGAGTCATCTCCACTTTGGAGATCACCATGCGGAAGAAGGGCCACTCGCGGTAGAGGTGCTGCAGGTGGTTGAGGTTGTGCTCGCCCTTAGCCACGTATTCTTGTAGGGCGGTGCCGACCCCATACCAGGCCGGCAAGAGAAAGCGGCTCTGCGTCCAACTGAATACCCAAGGAATAGCCCTCAGGGATCCAATATCTTTCGAGCCACCGCTGCGGCGAGCAGGACGGGAGCTGATCTGCAGTTGGCCGATCTCTTCTATGGGGGTAACCTCATGGAAAAACTCCACAAAACCCTCCTGCTCGTAGACCAGGTTGCGGTACACCTGGCGGGAGCGCTCTGCCAAGGATTCCATCAAGCGCGACCACTCGTGCAGGTCGTTGGGGTAGGTGCGCAGCAGGCTGGCCTGGATCACAGCGCTGGTAACGGTTTCCAGGTTAAAAATGGCCAGATCTTGGAGGGAATACTTGGAAGCCAACACCTCTCCCTGCTCGGTAATCTTGATGCGGCCTCCCACGCTGCGCCCCGGCTGGGCCAAAATCGCCTCGTAGGCCGGCCCTCCCCCGCGCCCCACCGAGCCGCCCCGGCCATGGAAGATCTGCAGCTTCACACCATAGGACTCGGCCACCGCCTGCAGGCGTTGTTGGGCTTTGTAAATCTCCCAGTTGCTGCTTAGAAAGCCAGCATCCTTGTTGCTATCCGAGTAGCCCAGCATCACCTCCTGTAAGTCTTCTTGCTGAGCTAAGTACTGGCGGTAGAAAGGGATCTCCAACAACTGCCGCAGCACCTCTGGCGCTCGCTTTAGGTCTTCAACAGTCTCAAACAGCGGCACCACTGCCAGGGATCCGCGCCCGCTGATGGGATCGTAAAGGCCCACCTCCTTGGCCATCAACAAAACTTCCAGCAGATCGCTCAACTGGCGGCTCATGCTGATCACATAAGTTTGGCAGATGGCCAGGCCAAATTCCTGCTGCAGACGGCGCAGGGTGCGAAAGGTGGCGATCAGCTCCGCCGTTTTCTCGGAAAAAGGGCTCTCCAGGGGGATGAGGGGCCGACGGGTCTGCAGCTCCTGCAGAAGAAAAGCCGTTTTTTCCTCTTCCGTCATCTGGCTATAGGGCCGCG
This sequence comes from Synechococcus sp. H55.11, assembly GCF_047462475.1. Lineage (NCBI taxonomy): Bacteria > Bacillati > Cyanobacteriota > Cyanophyceae > Synechococcales > Synechococcaceae > Synechococcus > Synechococcus sp. H55.11. The sequence goes on along the minus strand of NZ_JANSJI010000122.1, from coordinate 3,263 downwards.
GCAAAATGCGCAAGTACTCAAAGATCTCGGTGAGAGCGGCCTCGTGGTAGCTGCTGTCTTGGCGGATATCCAGGTGGGCCAGGTGAAAGCCAAACACCTGCACCTGTTGGATGAGGTGATCCAACTGGCGGCAAGAAAGGCCACTGTTTTTCAAACTTTGCTGGATAAGCTGCAAGTCGGCCAGAAATTCTTCCGCATTGGCGTAGGCGTTGTCCACAGGGGGAGGGGCGGGCAGACAGGCGGAGTCGGCCAAGTTGCGGTTGCGCTCCCGCGTCAACTCCAGCCGCCGCTGCATATAACTGAGCTTGAGACGGTAGGGCTCTTGGCGATACTGCAGCGAAAACGATTCGTAAACCTCCGGCATGAGGCGGTGATCTTGCTCGAGGGCATCCAGCAGTTGGCTGTCCACATCCCCCCAGTGCAAAGAGACGCTCAGGGTTTTGGTGAGCGCCTTCACCGATTCGATGTACTTGCCCAAAATCAGGTTGCGCTGGTAGCGGGCCGTTTGCCAGGTAACATCGGCGGTGACGGAAGGATTGCCATCCCGATCCCCGCCCACCCACGAGCCGAAGTTGCAAAATCCTGCCGGCGGCGGCTCAACGCCGGGAAACGCTTTTTTCAAGCTGCGGCTGAGGTATTCGTGCAGCAGCGGGATAGCCTGAAACAAAACCTCTTCAAAATAGTGCAAGGTGTAATCGACTTCGTTCAGAACGGTCGGTTTGGACTGATGCAACTCGTCGGTGCGCCACCAAAGCAAAACCTCTTCCGCCATCTGTTCTTTCAACATCTGGGCCTGCAAAGGCTGAGTCTGTTCTGCCCAATCCAGTTGGCTGAGCAGGCGAGAGAAGGCCCGTTGCTTTTCCCGGATGGTGTGGCGGACGATCTCGGTGGGGTGGGCGGTGAACACCATGCGAATGTGCAACTGCTCCAGCAGTCGGCGCAGTAGGCCTGGCGGCACTCCTTGAGCCCGCAGGTAAGGGAACAACCGTTCAAATTTTTCGTTTTCCCGCACCGTGCGCTGCTGGCTGTCCACCATGCGCATGTCGGAGTCTTCGGCCCGTTCGTAGTGCTGTTCAACAATGTTGATCAACTGGAAAAACAGGGCAAAGGCGCGCGCCGTTTGAATGGTGGCATCGAGGCTGAGATGCTCGATAATTTGCAGCACCTCTGGGATCGGGTACTCCAGGGCTTGTCCTTCTGGGGAACACATGGAACGCAGCCGCCGCAACAGCTCCACCAGAGACTGCCCGCACTCCTGCAGGATTACGGCTTCCCAGAGTTCTTCCACCAGTTGCAGGCGACGGTTTAACAGGTTGTTCCTGTGGTTGAAGGCTTCGTTGATTTGGAGGGGATGGGCCAAGGGATCGCGTTCCCCAAGCAGGGCAGCCTCCTTCAGCCCGTTGGCAGAAGCCGCTGCCCACTCTGCAGCGGTCAGGTGGGGGGAAGAGGTCATGAAGGCAGCTCCTAGAACAACCATCCCAATATTAGAGCCTGTTTGTCGAAACCCAAGATGTAGCAGGTATCACGGTCAGGAGGTTGTGAATTGGCGGGGGCAACTTCTTGCCCGTATCTGGATCGATACCCACCTCTTGACGTCAGGTAGCCGAGCTAGAATTTAGAGCATCTATCGTAGCTTTTGACCGTCAACTGGCAGCTCTATAGCCAGCTTCAGCCCCCTGGACTGGACGCCCATTTTATGACCTCGGATCGGCAATGGATGGAGCGGTGTTTGTCCCTGGCCCGTTCCACATCGCAGCGCCCCTCTCCCAATCCGCGGGTGGCCTGCGTGATCCTGCAGGGGGAGCAGGTGGTGGGAGAAGGCGTTCATCCAGGGGCCGGCCAGCCCCACGCAGAGGTGTTGGCTCTGCAACAGGCGGGATCCCTGGCCAGGGGCGCCACCCTCTACGTCAACCTGGAGCCCTGTAACCACTATGGGCGTACCCCCCCCTGCACCGAGGCCATTCTGGCGGCTGGGATCCAGCGGGTGGTGGTGGGAATGCAGGATCCCAATCCCCTGGTGGCCGGCAAAGGGATCCGCCGCCTGCAGGAGGCCGGGGTTGAGGTAACAGTAGGGGTGCTGGAGCAGGAGTGCCAAGAATTGAACGAGGGCTTTGCCTTCGCCATTGTGCAGAAACGGTGTTTTGGCCTGCTGAAATACGCCATGACCCTAGACGGCAAGAGCGCCGCCGCCACCGGCCACAGCCAGTGGATTAGCAACCCCCTGGCGCGAGAGTGGGTTCACCGCCAGCGGGCCTGGCACGATGCAGTCATTGTGGGATCGAAAACTGTCTGGCACGATAACCCCCGCCTCACCTGCCGCCTGCCGGATTTTCAGGGATCCCAGCCCCTGCGGGTGGTTCTCAGCCGCTCTCTGAATCTGCCCCCGCTGGCGCACCTGTGGCAGGTGGAAGAAGCACCAACTTTGGTGATCACCGAAGCCCCAGAGACCCATTCCCTCTGGGGATCCCTGGCCAAGCAAGGGGTGGAGCTGCTGCACCTGGATCAAGTAACCCCGGCCCAGACAGCACAGGCCCTCTTCGAGCGAGGCTGTCTGAGCGCCCTCTGGGAATGCGGCGGCACCCTGGCCTGGGCAGCCCTCAAAGATGGGGCCATCCAGAAAGTGGCCGCCTTCATCGCCCCCAAGATCTTGGGCGGGGCCGACGCCCCAACCCCCGTAGGAGGAGAAGGGATCCCTGACGTTAACCAGAGCTGGCAACTGCTGGAGCCGCAACTGCAGACTGTGGGGGATAACTGGCTGATCACCGGGAAGATCCCCTCTTCTAGCCCCGATGACTAAGAGATCGATTGTTGACAAATTCGCGAGGGCTATCCGGAGGGTTTTAAGTGTCTGAACGAACAGACTGATATCTGTTCAATGTAAATGAATATACTGATCAGAAAAATACAGCATTCTTGCAAAGTAGGTTTCAGAATTGAGCTCAACTGTGCTATGCTGGCCGATATTCTAGGGGGTCATAAGGATCTTTCGGTAAGGCCAGCAAAATCAAGCTGTAGGGATCTGTCAAGATTCTCCTGAGGTGAACCTTGTGAAAGGTAATGACGAAGGCTCTAGCTTCTTTGTCCAGTCGTTTTTCATTGCTTGCCCGGCGAGCTGATTGAGAACTTTCCCAGTACAAATCCTGGTAGGGAGAACCATCATGTTAAACCTTTTTGCCGGCCTGCTCTTTACCTCGCCTTACCTCAGCCTCTCAGGAAATGTCCTCATTGAAGGATTGGGGGAGTGGGTTTTCGCCGATCATCAA
>NZ_JANSJI010000121.1:0-1567 GCF_047462475.1 Synechococcus sp. H55.11 | reverse complement strand
TAATCTGTCACCAAGTCCAACTCCGTCCCCTTGCGGGGAAAAGGTAGGGATCAACTTCGAATTCATTAGCCCCTGCGTGGAGGGGACCTTCGTGTTTCCGTCCCCTTGCGGGGAAAAGGTAGGGATCAACGGACGAAATTTCTGTCGAAATCCTCTCGCAATTTGCAGAGTTTCCGTCCCCTTGCGGGGAAAAGGTAGGGATCAACCACGCGGGATCCCTACACCGGGGAGCCCTGGAAGTGGATGTTTCCGTCCCCTTGCGGGGAAAAGGTAGGGATCAACGCGAGGTGGACGCCGTCAAATCCATTTGGGAAGAAATCGTTTCCGTCCCCTTGCGGGGAAAAGGTAGGGATCAACCTCCAATATGCTACCGTCTCCACGCGTACTTTGGAGTGCGGTTTCCGTCCCCTTGCGGGGAAAAGGTAGGGATCAACCACAACCCTGCACGGCCTAACGGGCCAGTTCCCCCGTGTTTCCGTCCCCTTGCGGGGAAAAGGTAGGGATCAACGAGCAAGTACTGGGAGCATCAAACGTGGCTCTTCTTGAGCGTTTCCGTCCCCTTGCGGGGAAAAGGTAGGGATCAACGAAGAAAAAGAAGAAGGAATGAAGAGCGCCTTAATTTGGGTTTCCGTCCCCTTGCGGGGAAAAGGTAGGGATCAACGTGCGGGACTTCCGCTTCTGGGCGGCGTTTATTCTGGGGTTTCCGTCCCCTTGCGGGGAAAAGGTAGGGATCAACAACCCGTGTAGGGGATGTACAGTTCCCCTTTGTTGAGAGTTTCCGTCCCCTTGCGGGGAAAAGGTAGGGATCAACCTCGATCCGCTGGGAGATCGAGCAGGCAGAGCGCGAGTTTCCGTCCCCTTGCGGGGAAAAGGTAGGGATCAACAAAGCACCGGGCGATTTACACGGATCCGAAAGGTGAAGGTTTCCGTCCCCTTGCGGGGAAAAGGTAGGGATCAACGGGATTCCTAGCACGTTTTACATAGCATCAAACAAAATGTGCTTCCGTCCCCTTGCGGGGAAAAGGTAGGGATCAACACGGCGGCCAGCGCCTGCAGCACGAACTGGCGACGCTGGCTTCCGTCCCCTTGCGGGGAAAAGTAGGGATCAACCCGCGTCCCCATCGCCATTGTCGAGGGGGCCAAGAAGGCGCTTCCGTCCCCTTGCGGGGAAAAGGTAGGGATCAACCAACACCTGGGATCTGGAGCGCCTTGAGGAGTGGTTGGCTTCCGTCCCCTTGCGGGGAAAAGGTAGGGATCAACAATGTGAAAGCGGTGCGATGGTTGGGGGCGTACGGGCTTCCGTCCCCTTGCGGGGAAAAGGTAGGGATCAACGCTTCTTCTCCGTGTTTTCCCAGACAAAATCTCCCTTTCCTTGCTTCCGTCCCCTTGCGGGGAAAAGGTAGGGATCAACGCCGGGCGGTCTGGCTGCCCTGCTCGCCAAGCTGGCGCTTCCGTCCCCTTGCGGGGAAAAGGTAGGGATAAACACCGTAAGGGAAATGCGGGGCATAAAGGGCGGGTGATGGCTTACGTCCCCTTGCGGGGTAAAGGTTGGGTTCCACACTGGGGC
>NZ_JANSJI010000120.1:0-1581 GCF_047462475.1 Synechococcus sp. H55.11 | reverse complement strand
CCAGATTGTTAGCTTTGTCACCAACGTTTTGCGGGGGCAGCCGCCCATAACTTTGGCGGAGGGGACCACGGCCAACCCCAACCCAGTTGCCATTTCTGACTTCGATGGCGACGGCAGGGGGGGAACGATTCGCGACGCGGCCATCTTGTTTGCCATTGACACTCTGCGAACCCGCGACGCCAACCGCATCAACGATTTTGTCAACAATGTGCTGCGGCTACAGCCTCCCCTTAACCTGACGCCCGAACAGGCAGCCAGGTTGCCGGGGCCGGGGTTTGTCCCACCGACAGCCTCGCCTACTCCTTCCCCCACGGCCTCGCCCTCGCCGTCACCCCCTGATGAGATCACCATCCTGGGGGTGCCGCAGACGGTAACGGGTCGCCTGACCACCAGTAGTCCGCGGGATCCCCGTCGCCCGGATCACTTCATCCAGGACTTCCTGCTCAGCGCGTCCATGGGGCAAACGGTGCGGATCCAGCTTTCCAGCAGCGAGTTTGATACTTACCTCTTCATCGTTAACCAGGCTACCGGGCAGGTAATTGCCGAAAACGACGACTTTGGGGGAGTAGGAATTCCCAGCTAGACTTGGTTGTGCAAGCTGGAATTAACTACTTGGTGCGGGTTAGCAGTTACGACCGTGGTGCTACAGGCGTTTTCCAGCTTAGGACTGCTCTGGTTGGCTCGGCACCTACTCCTGCTCCTACAGCTTCTCCCCCTGCCGGCGGCTTCAACATCGAGGTTGAATTTATCGACAATAGCCTCAGCCCTTCCCAGCGCGATATTGTTCTGCAAGCGGCCCGGCGCTGGGAGCAGATCATCACCGGCGATCTGCCCGATGCTGCCGTAATACTGCAGGCCGGTTTCTGCTCAGGTGGTTTCCCGCCAACAGCGCTGGTCAATCGCCGGGTGGACGACATCTTGGTGCAGGTAACCGGTGCCCGGCTTCTCTCTGGCCCTAGCGCTCCGGGGGGGACCCTTGGCCAAGGTGGCCCCTGTGGCTCTCCCCGGCCCGGGATCGGCATTTTCCCCTATGGCATAGTAGGGCTAGACCCTGCCGATCTGGCCAGGCTAGAAGCTGAGGGGCGTCTATTCCACGTGGTTCTGCACGAGTTGGGCCATGTGCTCGGCTTTGGCACCATACCCAATTGGCGTCCCCTTCTCCTCAACCGTGGCACCGACAACCCGCGCTTTGCGGGCCCTCAAGCTGTGGCTCAGTACAACAGCCTTGGCGGACTTGGCAATGTGCCGGTGGAGCTGCAGGTAGAAGCTCATTGGCGGGGGACGTTGGGCCTTGAGCTGATGACGCCTATCCTGCCCCCTCCGCCCCTGCGCCCCGTTCTTAGCCGCATTACGGCAGCGGCCATGCAGGATCTGGGGTTTACTGGCATCAATCTTGCGGCGGCGGATTCTTATACCCTGCCCCCAGAAGGCCGCCGCCTGCCGCCGACAGGAGAGTGGCTCTTCTTGGGCGACGACGCCATCTTTGGGCCCATTGGCGGCGAGACGCGGCTGTTGCCCTAGGACAACACCTAAACTGTGGATGGCCCTGCTGGCTGTTGCCCGGCAGGGCCCCTTTGGTAT
>NZ_JANSJI010000119.1:0-25104 GCF_047462475.1 Synechococcus sp. H55.11 | reverse complement strand
CCCCTCTCCCTCCGGGAGAGGGGTCGGGGGTGAGGGTCGTCCTTCCGGGAGCGGGGTCGGGGGTGAGGGCTTGGATTCGGGAAAGCCGGCCTCTCGCCAAGCGCGGATGCCGCCGTCCATGGAGATCACACGGCGGTAGCCCATCTTTTGCAGGTTGTCGGCTGCTAGCGCCGAGCGAAAGCCGCCACCACAGTAGAGGACAATCTCGGCTTCTTTATCTGGGATCACCTTCTCGATATCCCGCTCGATGATGCCTTTGCTTAAGTGAATGGCGCCGACAATGTGGCCGGCCTGCCACTCCGACTCTTCCCGCACGTCAACCAAGTAGAAGGGATCCCCTTGCAGTTGTTTTTGCCTCACCTGTTCAACGGTGAGCTCTTGGATGCGGCTTTTGGCCTCGTTAACCAAAGCCAGGAAAGCAGGGGAGTGGTGGGACGCCATGCACACCTCGCAGAGAACCCAGCTCCCAGGATAAACCCGGGTCCAATCCAGTGAGGCAACGCCAAACCTCAAAATCGCTCCCCCCATGGCCAACCTGGACTCGGAAACCTCAAAACCTCGATCCTCAGCAAGCTAAACTAAGGGCAGATTTGCCGCCGGAGGCCCCCAGTTTGAGCTCTCGATTCACCCTTTCCCAACTGCTTGGGTTCCTTGCTCTGACTTTGAGCTGGGGGATCCCTTTCCCAAGCAAGGCACCGGCCCAGGCTGCCCCCATGCCTCTGGAAAGCGGGCTCCAAAAACAGGTCTCCGCCCCGGCACCGGCTCCCCTGGTGGAGTGGCTGAAGGAGCAAATGGACGCTGCCAACCGCCGCGACTTGCCGGGGGTGATGGCCGGCTACAGCCCCGACTTCCGCCACCGCGACGGCCTGGATCGGCAGGGGGTGGAAGAGGCCATTGGCAAGCTATGGGAGGCCCATCCCCAGTTGACCTACTCGGCGGAAATTGTCTCTTGGCGGCAGGTGGGCCCTGAGATCGTGGCCGAGATCGCCAGCCAAGTGCAGGGATCCCAAGCTTCAGCGCGGGGGGAGTTTCAGGTAAAGGCTTCCGCCCTGGTGCGTAACCGCTACCGCCCGGATGCGGCCAATCCAGGACAACTGCTGCTCGTAGACCAAGAAGTACTGCGGGAGGCCAGCACCCTCACCTCCGGCTCAGCACCTCCCACCGTCACCTTCGAGTTGCCGGAGGTGGTCAAGCCGGGATCCACCTACTCGCTGCAGGCCATTGTGGCAGAACCCCTCACCCAGTCCTTGCTGCTGGGCGCTGTCGATGAGCGGCCCGTGGCCGCGGCCAGCTACCTGGATCTGACCTCGTTTGCCCTCGAACCTCTGCAGGCGGGCGGGCTCTTCCTGCAGGCGGATGCCCCTCCAGAAGCAGGGGCTGAGTGGATCTCAGTGATGCTGGTCAACCAAAGTGGCCTTGTCGTCGAGAGCCGGCGTCTTACCATTCAACCCTGAGGGAGCCGACGTCTCTCAAGGGAGCCTTGTAGGACATATCGACTCCAAGCCCCTGCGGTCGTCGAAAACCTACAAAAAACTATCCGCTCTCTCCCACCGCCTAGGAGATAACAGGCGATCCGGGAGAGAGCGGCCTAGCGGGCCTTCAACTGGAACCTGACTGCCGGGAGGAACTCCAAGCGAGCCAGAACGCGAAGACTCCTCAGCAAGCTAAGGATCTGAGTTCAGGCCGTTAGAGAACAGCCCCGGCGCACAGCCGGCTGAACCCAACTTGACGACCCTTACAACTACTACTGTCTGGCATCCGCAGGAACCTCCCTTACTCAACAACATCCTGAGGCTAGCACAAATCTTTACCAAGGTGGCGGGCCGGATCCCTTCTCCCCAAGAGGGCTCCAACAAGGGGGAAGTCAGGAGGCAGCGCTGAGGAGAGAGCAACAGCGTAGGATAGAAGGACGCCCTTTAGCCTGCTCAAATTGCCGTGGACTACAAAAGTACCCTCAACCTGCCGCAAACTCAGTTTCCCATGCGGGCGGAGGCCGCCAAGAGGGAGCCCGCCATCCAAGCCTTTTGGCAGGAAGAACAGATCTATCAGCGTCTGTCGGAAACCAATCCCGGGGATCCCTTTGTGTTGCACGATGGGCCGCCCTATGCCAATGGCGACATCCACATGGGCACCACCCTCAACAAGATTCTCAAAGACATTGTGAACAAGTACCACATTCTGCGGGGGCGCAAGGTGCGCTATGTGCCCGGCTGGGATTGCCACGGCCTGCCCATTGAGCTAAAGGTGTTGCAAAGCCTCTCCCCCCAGGAGCGGGAAAGCCTCACCCCCCTGCAACTGCGGCAAAAGGCCAGAGAGTACGCCCTGCACTACGTCAACGTGCAGCGGGCCAGCTTTCAGCGGCTGGGGGTATGGGGATCCTGGGATCGGCCCTACCTGACCCTCTCGCCGGAGTACGAGGCAGCCCAGATCGAGGTGTTTGGCCAGATGGCCCTCAAAGGCTACATCTACCGCGGCCTCAAGCCCGTCCACTGGAGCCCCAGCTCGCAGACGGCCCTGGCGGAAGCAGAGCTGGAATATCCCGACAACCACGTCTCCCCCAGCATCTATGTGGCTTTTCCTCTGCAGAGCCTCAGCCCGGCGGCGCAGCCGGTTTTGGAGCCTTTTCTGCCGGGCTTGCGGGTGGCCATCTGGACCACTACCCCGTGGACGATCCCGGCCAACCTGGCCCTCTGTTTCAACCCCAAGCTCACCTATGCGGTGGTGGAGTCTCCCCGCTTCGGCCTGCTGTTGATTGCTGCCGATCTGCGAGAGCGGCTGGGAAAAGTCCTGGAGACCCCCTTAGAGGTCAAGGCCACGCTGCCGGGATCCGCCCTGGAATACTGCCAGGGACGCCACCCCCTCTTTGACCGTGCCAGTCTCTGTGTTTTGGGAGACTACGTCACCACCGAGTCCGGCACCGGCATTGTCCACACGGCGCCAGGCCACGGGGAAGACGACTTCAAAACCGGCCAAAAGTACGGCCTGCCCATCCTCAGCCCTGTGGACGAGCAGGGGAGATTCACCGCCGAGGCCGGATCCCAGTTTGTCGGGCTGGATGTGCTCTCCAAAAAGCCGGAGACCAGCGGCAACCTGGCCGTGATCAAAGCCTTGCAGGCTGCCGGCGCCCTGCTCAAGGAAGAACCCTACAACCACAAATATCCCTACGACTGGCGCACCAAGGAGCCGACCATCTTCCGGGCCACGGAGCAGTGGTTTGCGTCTGTAGCCGGCTTCCGAGAGCTGGCCCTACAGTCCATCAAAACCGTGAACTGGATCCCGCCGGAAGGGGAAAACCGCATCACCGCCATGGTCAAAGAGCGCTCCGACTGGTGTATCTCCCGCCAGCGGGCTTGGGGTGTGCCCATCCCTGTTTTCTACGACGAAGAGACGGGCGAGGTTCTGCTCACGGCCGAGACCCTCGAGCACATCAAAGCCATCTTTGCCCAGGAGGGATCCGACGCCTGGTGGAAGCGGCCGGTGGAAGAGCTGTTGCCGGAGCAGTACCGCCGCAATGGCCGCACCTACCGCAAGGGCACAGACACCATGGATGTCTGGTTTGACTCCGGCTCCTCCTGGGCGGCGGTGGCCAAGGCCCAGGGGCTGGGCTACCCGGTGGATCTCTACCTGGAAGGTTCCGACCAGCACCGGGGCTGGTTCCAGTCCAGCTTGCTGACTTCCGTGGCCGTCAATGGCTGTGCCCCCTACAAAGCAGTGCTCACCCACGGCTTTGTGCTGGACGAAAAGGGCCAAAAAATGAGCAAATCCCTGGGCAACGTTATCGATCCCCTGGTGCTCATCAACGGCGGCAGCAACCCCCAGACGGATCCCGCCTATGGCGCCGATGTGCTGCGGCTGTGGGTCTCCAGTGTGGACTACTCTGGGGATGTGCCGATAGGCAAGACCATCCTTGGGCAGATGGCGGACATATACCGCAAGATCCGCAACACGGCCCGCTTTCTGCTGAGCAACCTTTATGATTTCAACCCAGCGCAGGATGCTGTTCCTTTTGAAGCGTTGACGGAGTTGGATCGCTACATCTTGCACCGCCTGCAGGAGGTGGGAGAGGAAATCACCGCATCTTTTGAAAGCTACCAGTTCTACCGCTTTTTCCAGGCGGTTCAGAACTTCTGCGTGGTGGATCTCTCCAACTTCTACTTGGATATCGGCAAGGATCGCCTCTACATCAGCCATGCCCGCAGCCGGCGGCGGCGGCAATGCCAGACGGTGCTGTCGCTGTTGCTGGAGAACTTGGCCAAGGCCATCGCTCCAGTGCTTTCCCACCTCGCAGAAGAGATCTGGAGCTACCTTCCCTACCCCAAGCTTACCCGCTCGGTGTTTGAAGGGGGCTGGATGCAGCTGCCAGAGCACTGGCGGGATCCCCAGTTGGCGGCCACCTGGGAAAAGCTGCGGGCGGTGCGGCAGGAGGTGAACAAAGCGCTGGAGCAAGCCCGCACCGACAAGGTCATCGGCGCTTCCACCGAGGCCAAACTGATCTTGAAGGTGGCGGATCCCCATCTGTACTCCCTCTTGGAAGAGCGGGCGGCAGAGCTGCGCTACTTGTTCATCACTTCCCAAGTCGAGCTGGTCAAGGCCGACCCTGGAGAGGAAGACCTGCAGGTTGCCGTTCAGCCGGCGGACGGGAAAAAATGCGTGCGCTGCTGGAACTATTCCACCCGCGTGGGCGAGTTTGCCGAACACCCAGAGCTGTGCGAGCGCTGTGTAGCCGCCTTAGCTGGGGAGTTTTAATGCCGGGGTGGGTTGGCTGCAAGCGTGCTCGATATGCGTGTACAACACCTTGCCGCGCAGGGGCTTCTCTAGCCAGGGAGTGGCGTGGGATCGGGAGTGGAGGGTGGCGGCAGAAACCGTCCACGGGTGGGCGGGATCAAACAGCACCCAGTTGCTGTGGGGGGTGAGGGTGGGCGGATCTAAGTTGAGGCAGCGGGCCGGGTACAAGCTAAGGGCCGACCACAGTTGCAGGGGGGTCAGGGATCCGGTTGCCACCAGATGCTGCCACAGCAGCGGCAGAGCCAGCTCCAGGCCCATCGCCCCTGGCGGAGCATCGGCAAAGGGCAGGGTTTTCTCTTCATAGGTGTAGGGGTGGTGATCTGTGGCGATCCCCAGGCTGCCGGAGCGGATCCCGGCGACGAGAGCCGCGCGGTCGGCGGCGCTGGGAAGGGGGGGCAAAAGACGCAGGTGGGGATCGTAGCGGTGCTCCCGGACGGCTTCTTCGGACAAGATCAGGTGCATCCAGGAGGTGCTGGCGGTCAGCGGCAATCCTTCGGCTTGGGCTTGCTGGATCATCTCCAGGCTGCGGGCTTGGCTCAGGCGCATGATGTGCACCGGCGGGGGGGAAGGAACAGTTCTGATCACCTCCAACAGGCGGGCCAGAGCGGCTGTTTCGGCACTGGCAGGGATCCCTTTCAGCCCCAGGCGCAGCGCCCAGATCCCTTCGTAGAGGCTGCCTTGCCCGGCCAAGCTGGGATCCCAGGCCCAAAGCAGCAGGGGCTTGTTCTCCAGCCGCAGATATTCTAGAGCCCGCCGCAGCAGCGCCAAGGAGCGCAGCGGCTGAACCTCCGCAAAGCCAACCGCTCCTGCTTGCGCCAGTTCTCCCCATGGGGTCGGGGTTTCTCCTTGGCCGCCCACGCTCAGGGCAGCTAAGGGCAGCCAGCGGGGATCCCCAGGTTGGCGGGGGTAGCGGTTCAGGTGCTCTGGGCGATCCAGCACCGGAAACCAGCCGGTTCCGGGCGGGGGGGCGGGCAGAAGCGCCACCTGGGCGAAGCCTCCCGCCAAAGCCGCTGCAGCCAAAGAGGCCAGGGTCTCGCGGCTGTGGGATAGACCGTTGCCAACCATCTCGCCGCTGTGGGCGTACAGATCCAGCAAACCCGGCCCTAGAACCCAACCGGAGCCATCAAGGGTGGGGATCTCGGCAGGGATCCCTGCCGGCTCGCTGGCCCGGAGGCGACCTTCCTGCAACCACACGTCGGTCACTTCCTCCCGCTGGCGCAAGGGATCCAGCAGGCGCACTGCTCGGAGGCGCACGTCTTTTCCCAGCAGCTCAGGGGGGAACAGAGAGGGCCCCATCTTCACAAAGCTCCGGCGGTGGTGCAGTCCAGGATCTGGCCGGACAGGTGGGTGGTGAGGTTCAACACCTTTAAAACCGGGGCGCCTTCTTTACCTTCTGGGTAGTCGATCACCGTAATGGCACCGTTCCCCTGCTTGAAGATCCAAAAGGCTTGTGGGGAAAGGTCGAACAACTGACAGATGATGGCCTTGTTGATGGCGTCGTGGGCAACAACTACCGCTGTGCCTTGGGGAAATTGGGCGGCGGTGATGGCCAAAAGCTCCTGCCAGGCCGAGCGAGTCCGCGCCCACACCTGGTCAAGGTTTTCCCCGTTGGGCATTTGCACACTGGCGGGATCCCGCTGCCAGCGCTCCAGCGCGCCGGGGTATTCGGCTTCCACTTCGCTCTGCAGCTTGCCCTCCCAGTCGCCGTGGCAGATCTCCTGCAAGTCGGGCATGGGGCGCAAGATCAGGTTGCTGTGGTTGCTGCAGATGGCGTCGGCTGTGGCCCAGGGGCGCTTCAGGGGGCTGGAGAAGGCCAGTTGCAGGGGTTGAGTGGCCAAAAATTCTGCCACCTTGGCTGCCTGTTCTTCCCCGGTGGCATTGAGGGGAATGTCCCGCTGCCCCTGAAAACGGCGCTCCCGGTTCCATTGGGTTTCCCCATGCCGCACCAGCAAGATGCGGATCCCCTGCTTGCGCTTGGGCAGAGCTGGGCCGAGGTGAGCAGTGATGTTCAAAGATTCCAGTTGCGGCGGCCCCTGCAGGCCCTCAGGGAAATTGAGCACGCTGATGGCGCAGTTATCCTGCCCCAGACGGTGATAGTGGTGTGGCCCCAGGCCAATGGCGGTGCTGACCAAGGCGCGATTGATGCCGCTGTGGCCCACAACGAGGATATTGAGGGTCTGGCTTGGGGCGGACTCTGCTCGGGCAGCAGATTGCAAGTGCTCGGCCAGCATTTGCCAAAACTCCCGCGCCTGCTGCCAGAGATCCCGCACCGGAAAGCGCCCCTGCAGCTCCAGGCTGTCGGGATGGTGCCGCCACAGATGGTAGTCTTCGGGGTATTTCTCCTTCACCTCGGCAAAGGTCAGCCCTTCCCAAGCCGTCAGGTCGATCTCTCGCAGTTGCTCGGTAATCTGCAGAGGGATCCCTTCTCGCTCTTTCAGGATGATGCGAGCGGTATCGAGGGCGCGAGAAAGGGGACTGCAATAGGCGTAATCCAACGGGATCCCGGCCAGGGCTGCGGCGACGCGCTGCGCCTGCACTGCTCCGCTGGGGGCCAGACGAGAGAGATCGGAGCGGCCTTGAATGCGATTTTCCAGGTTAAAGGTGCTCTCACCATGGCGCACGATCAAGATGCGCAGGGCAGGCTGAGCCATCGCTTGCACTTTACCCACTCATGAACACCTTCTAGAGTATCGCCATTGGGCGGTGCTTGCCTTGGCCAATTACCGGTTGGGTTGCAGACTGAGGGTTGTTTCGGTTGGCTGCCGCTTATCGTGAGGGCATCTTGGCCACCTTGGAGGAGAGCTACCATGCTGCGTTCCCATTGGCAGAGGTTTTGGCTGGAATGGACATTGGCCACGTTGTTGGGGCAGGGGGCCGGCCTGGTGCTCTTTGCCTTGGTCGTGGTGATGTTGAGTCAGTTTTTCCGTCCGCCGCTGCTGCTCTTGGGCCTGGTGCTGGGTTTTTCGCGCGGGCTGGGGGTGGGGATCGGCCAGGGGCTGGCGCTGGGATCCCGGATTTTGCTCTCGACGGAGCAGGCTGTGGCCTGGGTGGGCGCAACTGCTCTGGGCTGGGCTGTGGCGACGGGCGCCGGCCTGTGGCTGACGCAACAAATGGGCAATGCTTGGCTGGGGGTGGTGGTAGCAGGAGCGATTTTGGGCTTGGCGCAATGGCTGGCCCTGCGCTCAGGTGACGGCGTGGCTGTGGATGGCCACGTGGATCACGGCCTTCGGGCTGGGCCAGTTGGCAGAGCAGGTGCTGGGGAACTGGCCAGAAAACGTTTGGGCGGCAGCGGCCTTGCTGCTGATCCGGAGCACCCTAGATGGAGCGGTGACGGGCAATAACTTGGCCTGGATGTTGCAGAATCGGCCAGAAGCATCTTCGTCAGATCCCGGCTGAGGCCAGGAGAGACAAGCAACTCTCCCCTCACAGGTAAGATGGTTAGGCGGTGCTGGAATGCTGCCGTCAGGCTGGAGAGGGGATATGGGACAACGGCAACTCCTGCGGGGGATCTTGATCGGGTTGGGCCTTCTGGCCGCCATGCTGGTGTGGGTTGTCGTGTGGCTGCTCACCCGCAGCCCGGTGGCTTTGTTGCTGGCCCACCCGGAACTGCCGCCGATTGTGGGTTTGGCCCCCCGTTCTACCGAGGCTTTGCTGCTGTTGGCCGTTCCCCTCGACGAGGTGCAAGCGTTTTGGCAAGCTGCAACCCCTGCCCCCCAACGACGCGCCGCCCGTCAGCAATGGCAAAAGTTTTTCTCCGCCGAAGGCCCGGGTTGGCTGGGATCTGTACTGGCCGGGGCAGCTCTGGATTTTGAGCGGGAGGTGCGGCCCTGGCTGGGAAAAAGCACGCTCTTGGCCAGCTTGCCGGAGGGGGGGACTTTGGTGGCCCTGGAGACGCGGGATCGGGCAGTCTCTCAATTTGAGCTGAACCTGTTGTGGGAACGGCAGAGTTTGGCGGGGATACCGGTGCAGGTGGACACTTACAAGGGCATTCAGGTGGTGTCCAGCCCGATTCCGGGCCTGGAGGGGTTCTCGGCGGCTGTTTTTGGCGAGCAGTACGTGTTGTTGGCGGAGCAGCCAGCGGCCATTC
Organism: Synechococcus sp. H55.11; assembly: GCF_047462475.1. Lineage (NCBI taxonomy): Bacteria > Bacillati > Cyanobacteriota > Cyanophyceae > Synechococcales > Synechococcaceae > Synechococcus > Synechococcus sp. H55.11. The sequence continues at coordinate 16,232 of NZ_JANSJI010000119.1, read as the reverse complement.
GCGCTGCCATCGATGCTTGGCAATTGCCGCAGTTGTCTCTGGTGGCTCAGCCCCTGTTTCAGCAGGTGATCGAGCCGCTGCAGGAGGCGCATGTGGGTTGGGCCTTCTGGCAAAACCCGGAAGCGGTTGCTCCGGACGGGCTGACGTTGCAGGCAGTGGGGCTGGGACTGGGGGTGAACTTCCGGGGCTTGGTGGCCGAAAGTGCTGCCCTCTGGCGTGCGCCTGCTGAGTTCTCCTTGCCGGCGGCAGAAGCTTTTCGTCCGGAGATCATTCAGCATCTGCCTGACGAGACCTTGGCGCTGGTTTCTGGAGCTCACCTGGCCTCGGTTTGGCAGAGCTTGGGGCAGATCCGGCCTCTGAGCCCCCTGGGGTGGCGGGTGGATCCCGGCCAATGGCTGCAGCGCTTACAATCTCAGGTGAAGCTGGACTGGCAACGTCTGTTGCCGGAACGGGGGGAGTTTGCCTTTGCCCTTTTGCCCGGCGACCGGGATCCGGCCTGGCTGTGGGTGGGTAAGATGCCGGACGAGCCGGGTTCCGACCTGGATGAGCGGGCGCGCGCCCAAGGCTGGCAGGTGGTTTCTCTCCCGATGCAGCGCGGCACCGCCACCGCTTGGGCTCAACCCAAGCCTTTGCAGCCCAGCCGCTCCGCCTCTGGAGCGGAGATCCCTGGCGGTGGGCCGCCGGAGGTCAGCGGGGAAGAAGGAGCCCTGTCTCTCCCCCAAACGCCGCCAGGGATCCCGTTGCTGGCGCAGGTGTATCACGCCGACCACAAAGGCTATTCCTACCTGGCCTCTTCCTTGGCGGCTTTGGAGGCGGCCCTCGCGGATCCCCCCTTGGCTGCCGACCGCGCCTGGCGCAAGGTGGTGGCTCCTCTGCCCCACCGCAATCTGGGCTATGGATATGGATCGCTGGGGTTGCTGCTGGAAAGCACGCTACTTAAGGGATCCCGCTGGTCGTCCACGCGCTTTGCCTTTGCCACCACAGCCCTGACGGTTTCTGAGGCTCCCTACCCGGAGCGGGGCCGCCAGATCACCCAAATGGGCAAGCTGGTTTGGCAGTGGTATTGAGGGTCAGACTATCCAGGGATCCCGGCAGTTGGCGGGGATGTACTTGCCCAGATAGACCTGGTTGCCGGCTTCGTTCCACTCGACAAAGTCGAAGATTTGGGTGAGCAGAAACATTCCCCGGCCCGATTCTTCGGTTTCCAAGATGCCGCGCTGGCAGCGGCTGAGCTTGCATTGGGGACGAAAGCCAGGTCCTTGATCCCGCACCAGCCATTGGTAAAACGGCTCTGAGCTGGCGTACTCGATGATCACTTTCTTGTTGGGATCGAGGCCATTACCGTGGCGGACGGCATTGATGATCGCTTCCTGTAGGCCCAGGCGCACCTCTGCCCGCCAAGGGGGAGGAACTTTTGAGATCAACAGATCGAGAACCGGTTGGGTGTAAAGGGTGGAGGGAAAGCTGATAACGCTCCAGGAGCAATGGGCGGGTTTGAGGGAAAGGGCAATCACGGAGGCAGTCTTCCCGGGGCACAGCGCTCTTCACCCATTCTAGCAATCCCATCGGTGTCAACCCCAGCAGAGGGGTGACCAGATCTCGGCAAGGGATCTTTTGCCGTACCATCTTGAGTAACGAGTCTCTTCGCGGTTACGCCCAATCGGCTATGGCAATCAAAGTTGGGGACAAGGTTAAAGTTCGCTGTGTCCGGGATCGCGGGCAAGAAAATGTCAGCGCTCTGGTGGGCAAAGAGGCTGTGGTGCTGGCCCGGCGGGTGGTCGATGGCAGCGGTGTCGGCTACGTTTTGGAGTTTCCTGATCGCTCTCGACACTGGTTTTTTGAGAGCGAGCTGGAAGCGCTCTAGGCCCCTGTCTGTGTTGCTGTTGTCTGGACGGTTGGTTGGTGGCTCCTCCTCCCCATTTGAATCGCCGTTTGCTGGCCCGCCAGATGGCCGCCCAGGTGGATGGCCTGACGGTGGAGCTGGCTGCTGCTGCTCTGGAGGCTATGCTGGATAGCATCAGTCAATGCCTGGCCCAGGGCGGTTCGGTGCGGCTGTCTCGCTTCGGCACGTTCTCGCTGCGCCATCGTCCTGCCCGGCAAACCTACCACCCGCGCACCAAGGCTCCCATTTACATCCCGGCTGCCAATGTGCCCCATTTTGTTCCCAGCCCTGAGCTGGGACGGGCGCCTAAGTCTGAGTCTGCGGGATCCGTCTAGGGTAGCTGCAGAATGACCGTCCTGCTCTGGTTTCGCACCGACTTGCGCCTGCTGGATCACCAGCCGCTGACGCGGGCTTGCCAACAGGGATCTCCCCTGATTCCCTTGTATTGTTTGGATCCCCGCCAGTTCGGTCAGGCTTCCTTGGTACTCCGCCCCAGAACCGGCCCTTTCCGCGCTCAGTTTTTGCTGGAGAGTTTGGCGGATCTGCGGCAGCAGTTGCGGGCGCGCGGCTCGGATTTGGTGATCCGCCGGGGCCAGCCGGAGCAGGTGATCCCCAGCTTGGCACGGGAGTGGGGGGTGAAGGCGGTCTATGCCCATGAGGAGGTGGGCACCGAGGAGACAGAGGTGACGGCTGCTGTTGAGAAGGCTTTGCTGGGGATCCGGTTGCACCTGGAGTGGGGCCACACCCTCTATCACCCTGAGGATCTCCCCTTTGGTCTTTCCCAACTGCCGGAGCTGTTCACCCGTTTTCGCAAGCAAGTCGAGGGGAGCACCCCCATCCGGGATCCCCTGCCCATTCCTTCTCTTCCCCCCCTGCCGTCGGGGTTGGATCCCGGCCCGTTGCCTACTCTGGCCGAGCTAGGGCTGAGTTTGCCCCCGCCGGATCGCCGCGCCCGCTTCACCTACACCGGTGGGAGCACCGCTGCCCAGGCCCGCCTGCAAACCTACTTTTGGGATCTGGATCGGCTGCGCATCTACAAGGAAACCCGCAACGGCATGTTGGATCCCAACGACAGCTCGCGGCTGTCTGCTTGGTTGGCCTTGGGCTGTATCTCGCCTCGCACCGTCTATGCCGAAGTCAAGCGTTATGAACAGGAGCGGGTGCGCAATGAGTCCACCGACTGGCTGGTCTTCGAGCTGCTGTGGCGAGATTATTTTCGGTTTGTCTTGGCCAAGCACGGCGCTAAACTGTTCCGTCCTTCTGGGATCCAGGGGATCCCCATCCCTTGGCAGCAGGATTGGCCCCGCTTTCAGGCGTGGTGCCGGGGCGAGACGGGCTACCCCTTGGTGGATGCCAACATGCGGGAGCTGGCGGCTACCGGCTTTATGTCCAACCGGGGACGGCAGAATGTGGCCAGCTTTCTGACCAAGAATCTGGGCATCGACTGGCGCATGGGCGCTGAGTGGTTTGAGTCGCTGTTGATCGACTACGACGTGGCCAGCAACTACGGCAACTGGAACTACGCTGCCGGTGTAGGGAATGATGCCCGCGGCTTCCGCTACTTCCACATCCCCAAGCAATCTCGCGAGTACGACCCCAAGGGAGACTATCTGCGCCACTGGTTGCCGGAATTGGCCGGGATCCCAGGGGACAAAATCCACGAGCCCTATCGCCTCACCGCTGCCGAGCAAAAGCAATTTGGGGTTCGCTTGGGAGTGGACTACCCTCGTCCTGTGGTGGATCTGGAGAAATCCCTCGCGGCCAATCGACGGGTTTACGAAGCTGCCCTGGCCTCGCGGTGAGCGTTGGCTTCCCAATTTCTCCCAAGAGGGCAAAGGGGGCTGAGGTGATTTTTCAAGAAGCAGTTCCAGCCCAACGGTGCTATTCTAGTTAAGCGCCGTCTCGGCTCAGTAGCTCAGCGGTAGAGCAGGGGACTCATAAGCCCTTGGTCGCGTGTTCAAATCACGCCTGAGCCATCCACGCTCAACCTTTGTCCAAGGCTTCCCAGCCTGCCAGACACCATAGCTGGGTTGCGGTAGGGGCTTGGTTAGTATATTGGGATCCCTGCCTTGAGAATCGGTTCTGCAGATGGCCGTTCCGGATTACCAGAGCTTGCTGTTGCCGCTGCTCCAGTTTGCAGCACGCGAAGGAACTGAAATCTCAACCAGTGAGGCCGTTGAAGCTCTGGCAAAAGAACTGGGCCTCACAGAGGAGGATCTCAGGGAGATGCTGCCGAGCGGTGTACAGCCAACTTTTATAAACCGCGTCGGCTGGGCCTCAACCTATCTGAAAAAGGCAGGGCTGCTTGAAGCAACGCGCAGAGGATTCTACCAAATCACCGACCGCGGCAGAGATCTTCTTAAAAAGCAGCCCAAGACCATCAACGTAAAGTTGCTCAGGCAATATCCTGAGTTCCTAGAATTTGAGAGGCTCAAGGGCACAAGAAGCGCTGACAAGGCAACCGAACGAAAAGAGTCGTTAGAGATTTCACCAGAAACACCATTAGAGCAACTAGAAAATGCGTATAAAAATCTCCGCGATAAACTGGCTGATGAACTGCTTGCCAGGCTCAAGAAAGCATCTCCTGCCTTCTTCGAAAAGGTCGTTGTGGAACTGCTGGTTAAAATGGGCTACGGAGGTTCACGGGTAGATGCGGGAAAAGCAATCGGCAGGAGCGGTGACGGCGGAATTGATGGGATCATAAAAGAGGATAAACTCGGTCTTGATGTTGTGTATATTCAGGCAAAGCGCTGGGATAGCAATCCGGTAGGTCGTCCTGATGTCATGCAGTTTGTAGGAGCCTTACAGGCTCAAAGAGCAAACAAGGGTATTTTTATGACTACCTCCAGATTTACCGATGATGCTCGCAGTTACGTTTCTCAAATCGGCAGCAAGATTGTTTTGATTGACGGCGAACAACTGACAAATTTAATGATTGAGCACGATGTTGGCGTATCTACGGTTTCGTTGTATCCGGTCAAGAAGGTCGATAGTGATTATTTTGAAGAGAGCATCTGATAACTGCATCAACTCTGTCTTAACGTTAAGATCAACACAACCTAGCCCGAGGAGGCGAAAAGCGCTGTGACTCAGGTCAAGACCAAGGGAACCGATGAGATGGCTTTGCAGCTCATTGTGGGTTTGGGCAATCCCGGCCCACAATATGCCGATACCCGCCACAATTGCGGCTTTATGGTGCTGGATCGGCTGGCGCAGCGCTGGGGGATCCCGTTGGTTTTGGAAAAGCGGTTCCAAGGCAGCTACGGAGAAGGTTTTGTTCTGGGGGGCAAGCGGCGCCTGCTCAAGCCGGAGACCTACATGAACCGTTCCGGCCAAGCGGTGCGGGCAGTGCTGGACTGGTACAAACTGGATCCCGCCGCGGTGTTGGTGGTGTACGACGATATGGACTTGCCCCTGGGTCGCCTGCGACTGCGGGGATCCGGCTCTGCCGGCGGACACAACGGCATGAAGTCCATCATTCAGCACGTGGGGAGCGAGGCGTTGCCGCGGCTACGCTTGGGGGTGGGCAAACCCAAGGGCAGCGAAGATGTGATTGGCCATGTGTTGGGTGGATTTGCCCCTGCAGAACAAGAGGTGCTGGAGCAGGTGTTGGATACGGCGGTAGAGGCGGTGGAGTGCTGTTTGCAAGAGGGGCTGATGACGGCCATGAACCGGTTTAATCCCCTAGATCTGTCTGGGCCAACGTCCGAGCGAGATGGACAAAATCCTCCCCTGGGCCCAAGCAGGACTTTCCGTGAGGAGCGGGCGACCTCAAAGTGCGAAGGTTAAAAAGTGGCTCCCCTCGATTGCCGGTTTTGAGGGAGTGTGGTCTTGTCTGGCAAGAGAGCGCGCAATTCTGTCGGGAAAGCGATACTCCAGATAATTAACACTTATCTGGAGTATCTACAGATGGAACCGGGCCTAGTTCCAGGCTGCTCCGCTCGACAGAGATGGGCCTGAGCAGAACAAAGTGCCGATGTAAGCGTTGCAAGCGGATCCCGATGAGGGTTAGCCTTTGTAACAGTCTTCTGGCCAAGCGATGCTGCTCGTGCCAGCCCAAGACGAAAACAAGACCCAAAGCAGTCCACCTGAGGTTGAGATCTTGCTGTTGAATTGCCCGGATCCCATGTTGCTTGCCGTCGAAGCTGCTGCTCCCGTGGACGCCAATCTTGCCCCTCTGATCCTGGTAGCGGTGCTGATGTCTCTGGTGGTCATCTACCTGGCCAGCCGCGTTGCCGGAGAAATTGCCGTTCGCCTGAGTTTTCCCCCCGTGCTGGGAGAGTTGCTGGGGGGCGTCATGGTGGGAGCCTCTGCCCTGGGGTTGCTCGTCTTCCCAGAGGGGCCAGTTTCCGGCCAAGAGCTGCATACCTTGGCTCAATCCTCAGCCCTGATGCAATTTTTGCAAACCACTGCCGGCCTCGACGAGGGATCCCTGGTGCCGGTGTTCTCCGCCCAAAGCCAGATCATCGACACCCTCTCGGAAATCGGGGTGGTGATCCTCTTGTTTGAAATTGGCCTCGAATCGGATCTGGCCGAGCTGTTGCGAGTCGGCCCCCAGGCCGCAGCCGTAGCCGTCATCGGTGTTGCTGTGCCCTTCCTGGCGGGAACACTGGGCTTGCTCTACCTGTTTCATGTGCCCACCATCCCCGCGGTATTTGCCGGGGCCGCCCTCACAGCAACCAGCATTGGTATTACCGCCCGCGTCTTGGCCGAGCTGCAAAAACTCACCTCCCCCGAAGGGCAGGTGATCATCGGCGCTGCCGTCCTGGACGACGTGTTGGGCATCATCATCTTGGCCGTGGTGGCGGGCTTGGCCAAAACCGGGGAGGTTGACCTAGCCGATATCGGCCTCATCATCGTCAGCGCCATCGTCTTTCTGGTCGGCTCCATTGTTTTGGGGCGCCTCCTCAGCCCCTACTTTGTAGCCCTCCTCAACAACCTAAGAACCCGCGGCAACCCGCTTTTGCCCGCCCTTGTGCTGGCTTTTCTGTTGGCCTACGTGGGCCAGGTGATCCACCTGGAGGCCATCTTGGGCGCTTTTGCCGCCGGCCTCATTCTGGCCGAAACCGAGAAACGGCAAGAGCTGGAAGAGCAGATCAAACCCGTCTCTGACCTGCTGGTGCCCATCTTCTTCGTCTGCGTCGGGGCCCGAACCAAACTCGGCGTGCTCAACCCCACCCTCCCCGCCAACCGCGAGGGTCTGATCATTGCCGTCTTCTTGATTGGCGTTGCGATTGTGGGCAAGCTGGCCGCCGGCCTGGGGGCGTTCGGCAAGCCGGGCATCAACCGCTATGCCATTGGCGTGGGCATGATCCCGCGCGGCGAGGTGGGCCTGGTGTTTGCCGGCGTGGGATCCACCAGCGGCGTTCTCTCCGATGCCCTGGACGTCAGCATCATCGTCATGGTGATCGCCACCACCTTTATCGCCCCCCTCTGGCTGCGGGGAGTCTTGCCCGGGGCAGCAGACTCTCCTCCTTCCCTTCTGGATCTGCAGGCAGAAGCATCAGAGCAAGACCGCGTCGAAACCCCATCAGCGCGCTCAGACTCAGAGCAGGTGGGCATTCCTGAGGGTTAAATCACCTCGGCTTTCTCCCCAAACGCCCCCAGAGCGTCTGGAACAGCAGCCGCAACGGGTTGCGACGGCGGGAGCCCACGTGTTCAACCTTCTCCGTCCTCTCCTCTTGGGGCAAAATCACCTGCAGCGAGGGCGGCTCAAACCGCTGCATCGTTGTGGAGCGCCGATCCACCACCTCCGTCTTCACGCTGCGAAAGCTCACCGACTGGAGATATCGCTGAAAATCTTCGTCCGACAACCGGCGAATGCAATACTGCATCCGCACCTGATCCCCCAACTGGATCTGATCCCCGTCCTTGAGATCCCAGCTCAAACATTGCTGCCCGTTTACCGAGATGCCATTGGTGCTGCGCTTGCCTTCGATATTGCCGTCCAACAGCCGGTAGGTGTACTGGCCGTCTTTTTGGGGTAGCCGCAGCAGCAGCGCATGTTGCCGAGAAACAGCCGCCGAATGGATGACAATGGCGTTGCCGGGATCCCTGCCGATGGAGTAAGTGGCCGCGCTGAGGGCCACCGCCCGCCGTCCCTGCTCATCATCGATGACCAGCACGTGCCAAACCTGGGATGGGAAAGACTTTGCGTCGGTAGACATTGTCTGGGGTCTGCTTTGCCAGAGAAAGGCTCGGCAAGAGAGGGCCTTTCCCCCATAATGATAGGGTAGGGTTTCCCCACCGGTAAGGATTGTTAACAGCAACCATGACTGCAACTCCATCTCTTCTCCAAGACCTGCCCCCCATCTACCCCGGCGTTGCCGTGCGGGTCATCAATCCCAACGACACCTACTACCTCTTTGAAGGACAAGTGCAGCGGGTTACCGACGACCACGCCGCCGTTCTCTTTGAAGGCGGCAACTGGGATAAATTGGTCACCTTCCGCCTCACAGAACTGGAAGTGATCGACAAATCCCGCCCCTAGCTCTGTTCTTTTTCCGATCCCCCCAGAACCCACCCATGCGCAGCCATTGGCAGGAACCTTTCCTCTGGATCCACGCCGCCGGGATCCTTGCCTTCCCCCTGTGGGTGGGGCTGACCTTGATCGGGCTGGCCACGGGGGATCCCCTCCTCCCGGTGGGGGTGGAGCAAGCTTGGGTAGCTGTGGTGGGCATTGCGCCGGTCTTTGCCATGCAGTGGCGCAAACCGTTCGACATCTTCAGCCTGTTGGTGGCCTCTGTTCCCCCAGAGGAACTCACCCCCGACCAACGCCGCATCTTGGCTGCCTTCCTCAGCCCCGAACACAAGATCTTGACGCTGTTGGCGGCAATCCTGATGCTGGAAATCGGTGAGCGCCTTTACGACTTTGCCCCCCTCTTTGCCCCCCTCACCCCTGGCAACGGCACCCGCTTAGCCGGCCTGGCCGTAGCCGCCTTTGGATTTTGGGGGGCCAACCTGTTCTTGCAGATCCCCCTTGCCGCCATACGGGTGCTCCTCCTCAGCGAGCCGGAGCTGGCCCAACTGGATCCCATCCCTGCTGAGGAGATCGAGAGCCGCTTCTCCGTCGTCGGCGATCGCCACATCCCGCTGCTGCAACGGCTGCTGCGCCACCTCTCTGAAGGCGACTTGAAAAAACCAGGAGACAAGGTTAAAGGCAGTCAAGGCAATGAAGTGGCAGGAGACCCACGACCCGAATCCCAGAAACGGGATCCCTCCGCAGAAGTTGCCCTGCCGGCCCCTGAAACTCCCCTCGATCCCACCTAAGGGTTGTGGCTCGATGTTAGATTGGAGTCAATCCAGACAACACACTGTGAAACCGAACCATCGGCATTCCCCTGATCTTCGAGGCTACCGCACCGGCAATGGCGAGCAACTTTTCCTTCCGCTTCAAACAGTTCACCCAACGCCTCAGAGAAACCACCCAACTTCCCCAGTTTTTCACCGAGCAAGCCACCAGCGAAACCCAAAACCTCGCGCGGGAGTTGGCTTTGGTTGGGGAATACGCCACCCAGCTCAGCCAGGTGGTGATGGAGGTGGACTTCCTCAACCAGCTCTACACCCGTCTTTTGCATGAGCGGGAAGTTTTGCAGCAGGAAAAAGACAACCTGGAAGCACGGGTCTTCGAGTTGCAGCAGGAGCGCAACGAGACAGAGCCGCAAGTGATGTACTTGCGAGAGCAGCTGAGCCAAGCCAGCTTTCAACTGGAACAAACCCAAAACCGCGAGCGCAGCCTCAGCGAGCGGGAACGGCAACTGTCGGAGATCGTGGCCCAACTGGAGCGCCGGCGGGCTGTGCTCAACCAGGCCATCGAAAACCTCACCAACCAAGAGGCCGACTACACCGTTCGTACCAAAGAGCTGGAGGCGGTTGTCCACGAAAACGAAAAGAAAGCCAAGCAGTATCTAGAAGCCGCCAACCACTATCGCGCCTACCTAGAAGAGCTCAATGCTCAGGTGCAAGAAACGCAAGCCAAGCTGAGAAACCTCGGTGTCGAACCCAAGCCTGCCGACCTGCCGCGGCTTGAGGATATGGAAAAGCCGACTCCCATCCCCACACCGCCGCCCTCTACTCCCATCGTCTACCCACCACCCCAACAGTCTCCTCTCCCCCAGTCGGGTGGCTACTGGCAGGACAGCCCCTTCGAGGACGATCCCTGGAGCTAGCCCAACAGCACCTGTAAGCCAGCTCTGCGGCAAAGCTCAGTGCCCTCTGCCCTGACCCGCCTTGGGGAGAGCTGAGGGGAGCGCTTACCCTGGAAGAAATCCATTGAAAGGGATCCACAAAAAGATCCTCAAGATTCCTGCAGAGATCCCGACCCCTGACGTTCAATCCATGCGTTTCTTGTCCAGCCAAGCCTATGGAACCGACCATGCCGGATTTACAAGCCCTCAGCCAATGGGATCGGCAGTTCTGCCGCTTTGCCGAGCAGCAACAGCTCCTCAAGCCCAAACAACTGGCCTTGGCCCTGAAGATCCAGCGGCAGCAGCACGGCCCCCTGGCTTTGATCCTCTGGCAGTTGGGGTTCGTGGGCCTGCAACACTTGGCCCAGTTCTGGGAGAGAGTATCTAGCGGCGCCGAGCTGCTCCGAGACGAGGCCCTCGGCTGAGAAAAGGGGCAAGAGCCCCAAGGTTCTGCGCTATCCCTCTGTGTCCCTGGAAGAAGCTGGAATCCACAAGCATAGGTCTTGCCCTGCAGTCAAGTCGATTCTTCCGGCAGCAGACCTTTGGGATCCTCTGGCGGCGGCAGATGCGCCAGATCCACAGTCGCTCCCCCCAACAGCCGGGCTTGGATCCCTTTGAGGACGACATACAGCACCGGCACCACCAGCAGGCTGAGTAGGGTTGAGACGAACATACCGCCGATAACAGCCGTGCCCAGAGATTGGCGGCTGGCAGCCCCGGCGCCACTGGCCACCGCCAGCGGGAAAATGCCCAGGATCGTGCTCAAAGCCGTCATGAGGATGGCGCGGAAACGCGTCTCCGCCGCCTGGATCGCGGCCTTGGCCAGTGGGATCCCTTGGGCAACCAGTTGGTTGGCAAACTCCACGATCAAGATCGAGTTCTTGCTGGCCAGACCGATCAACATCACCAGCCCCACTTGGCAAAAGATGTCGTTGGCCAGGCCCCGCAGCAGTTGGGCTGAGAGCGCCCCCAAAACCGCCAGCGGCACCGCCAGCAGAATGATCAAGGGATCCACATAGCTCTCAAATTGGGCCGCCAGCACCAGGAAGACGAACACCGACCCCAAAGCAAAGATCAGCGGCGCCTGCCCCCCCGACTCGATCTCTTCTAAGGACAGGCCCGACCACTCGAAGCCAAACCCCTGGGGCAGCAAGCGGACAGCCAGACTTTCCATAGCCCGAATGGCCTGGCCCGAGCTGAAGCCCGGCAGCGGGCTGCCCTGGATCTCCGCCGAGCGGAAGAGGTTGAAATGATTGATGAGCGCCGGGCCGGTGGTCTCCTCCACCTGAACCAACGTGCTCAAGGGCAAGAGCTGCCCCTGCCCACCGCGCACGTAGAACTGGCCAATACGTTCGGGGCTGCTCCGGAAAGCCTGGTCCGCCTGGACGTAGACCCGGTAGTTTCGGTTGAACAGGTCAAAGTCGTTGACATAGGTGCCTCCCAGCAGCGTCTGTAGCGTGCCGAAGACCTCGGCCAGCGGGATCCCCAGCACCTGCGCTATGTCCCGATCCACCTTGACCTGCAACCGGGGGGAGTTGGCGTTGAAGGTGGGCGGATTAATCCGCACGCCCAGGGGGGGCTGGCCCGGCGGGGGCGGCGAGTTGCCCACAAAGAAAAAGGCGTTGGCCGTCTGCTGCAGCAGGTTGAAATCGTTCACCCCCCGATCCTGGAGTTGGAAGGTAAACCCGCCCGTGTTTCCCAGATCGGGAATGGCTGGCGGCAAAATCGGGATCACCAATGAGCGGCTGATCCCGCCCAAAAAGGGCCCGAACAGCCGGTTGACAATCGCCTGCGCCGATTGTTCCGGTCGCCGCCGCTTGTCCCAGGGCTTGAGGGTGGCGAAGATCAACCCGTTCCCCGGCGAGGGCCCAGTAAAGCTGAACCCCCCCACGATCACCTGGTTTTCGATTTCCGGGATCCCGTCCAAAATGGCGCTGGCCTGCCGGATGACCCGGTCGGTGTAGTTGAGCGAAACCCCCGGCGGCCCCTGCACAATGGTGATGAAAAAGCCCTGATCCTCATCCGGCACAAACCCCGTTGGCACGATCTGGAACAGCCAATAGGTGAGGCCCAGACAGGCGACAAACCCCGCCACCACCACCAGCCGCAGCTTCACCACCAGCTCCAGCAGCCGGCGATAGGCGGCGCGGATCCCTTCCACCGCCCGGTCAAACCAGCGCAACAGCCAAAACATCTGCTCAGAACGTGGGCGGATCAGCAGCGCCGACAACGCCGGGGCCAGGGTAATGGCATTAAACGTAGACAGGGAAACCGATACGGCAATGGTGACGGCAAACTGCTGGTAGATGCGGCCACTGGTGCCGGGAAAGAACGCGATCGGCACAAACAAGCCCAGCAGCACCAGCGTCGTGGCAATCACCGCCCCCAGCACCTCGTTCATCCCCGCCGAGGCCCCCTGCAGAGGCCGCATGCCGCGGTCGCGGATGTAGCGGGAGATGTTCTCCACCACCACGATGGTGTCGTCCACCACCAAACCGGTGGCCAAAGTGAGGCCAAACATGGTCAGGGTGTTGATGGAAAAGCCGAATAGGCGCACAAAGGCGAACGTCCCCAGCAGCGCCACCGGGATCGTGACGGTAGGGATAAGGGTGATGCGCCAATCTTGCAAAAAGATAAACAGCACCAGCACCACCAGGACGATAGCCTGGAGCAGGGTGAAGATCACCTCTTGTACCGACTCGGTGATGAACAGCGTGGCGTCGAAGGCGATCTCGTAGATCAAGCCGGGCGGGAAATTTTTCGCCAGCTCGGCCAACGTCTGCCGCACCTGCCGCGACACCTCGAGGGCGTTGGCATCCGGCTGCTTGGTGATGGCGATCCCCACCGCCTCCTGGCCGCCGATGCGGAAGAACGTATCGTAACTTCGGGCTCCCAGCTCCACCCGGCCCACGTCGGCAATGCGCACCAAGCCGCCATCTGGGCTGGCTTTGAGGACAATTTGGGCAAACTCCTCCGGCTGGGAAAGCCGACCCGTGGCCTGGACGCTGATCTGAAACTCCTGATCCGGCAGGCTGGGCTGGCTGCCGATTTGGCCGGCAGGCACCTGGATATTCTGCTGGCGCACCGCGTTCACCACATCCAGCGCCGTCAGCCCGTAGCCGGCCAGCCGCGTCGGATCCAGCCAGATGCGCATGGCATAGGTGCGCTCCCCAAAGACGATGACATCGCTAACGCCACGGATGCGCCGCAGGGCATCCCGCACGAACAGCTCGGCGTAGTTGCTCACAAACAGCTCGTCGTATTCCCCCGCCTCTGAGCGCAGCGCCACCACCTGCACAAAAGCGCTATCGCCCGCCTTTTCCACGCTGAGGCCGTTTTGAATCACTTCTGCCGGCAGCCGCGCCTGCACGCGTGCCACCCGGTTCTGCACATCCACAGCCGCTGTGTCCAGATCCCGATCCGGGCTGAAGGTGACGGTGATCTGGCTGGTGCCGTTGCTGCTGCTGACCGAGGAGATGTACCGGATGCCCTCGACGCCGTTGATCTCCTGCTCCAGCACATTCGTCACCGCCGTCTCCACCGTCTCGGCATCGGCCCCGGGGTAAACAGCGGTCACCGTCACTGCCGGCGGCGCCACCTGCGGGTAGTAGTCCACCGGCAACAGGGGGATGCTCACCGCTCCCACCAGCACGATTAGGATGGAGCAGACGCTGGCAAAGACAGGGCGGCGAATGAAAAAGTCAACAAACATAGACAGGAATCCGCATGAGGAGTAGAAGGGAGTGGCCGAGCTCAAGAGGGGAGATCTAGGGCGGGGATCCAGGTGGTCTCCCTCCTCCTTGCCTCCTCTGCTGCAAAAGCACCTCATCGACGATGGGGGCGCCATCGCGGATTTTTTGCAGGCCGCTCAGCACAATCGGCTCATTGGCCTGCAGCCCCTCCAGCACCTCGTAGCTGTTGCCGTGGATGGATCCCAGCCGCACCGGCTTTTGCACCGCCACCGCTCCAGGGGGCTGGCCCTCTTCTGCAGGATCTGCAGTCTGCACCGTGTAGACAAAGGTTTGGGCGCCCAGACGGGCTACCGCCGTCACCGGCACCAACAAAGCTGGCCGCTCCTCCCAGACGATGCGGGTTCGCACAAACTGGGCGTTACGCAACTGGCCGGCGGGGTTCTCCAGCAAGGCCTTGGCCAGGACCGACTGCGTGCCGGGATCCGCTTCAGGCGCAATGAAAGAGACTTGGCTGGTGCCGATGACCTCGCCGCTGCTATCTAGGATCTGCACCGGCGTGCCGATGCGCAGGCGGGGGGCCTGCTGCAGCGGGATGTTCAGGTTCAGCTCCAGCGCCTGGGTTTGGGTCAGGGTGGTCAAAACCGTCTGGGGTGTCACATAATCCCCCTGCCGCACCAACACCTCGCCGACAATGCCGGCAAAGGGAGCCGTGACCTGGAAAAACTGCAGTTGCACCTGCTGCCGCTCCGCCTCGGCCCGGGCCCGCTCCACCTCTCGCTCTGCCCGCAAGATGGCCGCCTCTTGGGCCCGGATCTGCTCCTGCTGGGCCGCCAAGGCTGCCTCCGCCTGGCGCAGATCGCGGCTGGACTGATCCGCTTGCGCCTGGCTAATAGCCCCCTCGGCCAAGAGGCGCAGGTTGCGCTCGTGCTGCTCCTGGGCGAACTCTGCCGCCGCCTCCAGCCGCAGCCGCTCCGCCCGCAACTGGCTGAGCACGGCTCGGCTGCTCTCCAGGTTGGCCTGGGCCGCCGCGATCCCCGCCGTTTGGCCGGCCACCGCCGCCTGTTGCTGCCGGCTGTCGATCGCAAACAGGGGCGCCCCGGCAGAGACCTGGGATCCCAGCCGCACGAACACCTGGGTTACCTGGCCGCTCACCTGGGGCCGGATGCTTGCCACCTGCTGGGATCCGAGGCTGGCGATGAACTCCGCAGTCTCCTGAATGGCCCGTTCTTCCACGACGCCGATGGCCACCGGCGTGGGCTGGCTTTGTCCACTTCCTCGGCCTTCCATGCCGCGAGGGGGCCCCCCCGCTCGACAGGCAGCCAGCAGCAAAGAAAAACACAACAGCGGCAGAGCTGTTCGCAATCGCCTCATGATTACAACTGCTCCCACAACAGAGGCATCCCCTCTCTGCATTGGCTCAACTAACCAAGGTAATGAGCCTGTGCCTTCCTGCACCTGTGCAAAAGCGCTTGCCATCCTTCCCAATCCAGAACTAAGGTGTATGCTTAGCCAAAAGCCCAGCTTAGCGTCCAGAGCCCCAGCTCGCCGGACAACGGCCATCTTTGGCCAGACGGTTCTAAACTTGTTGCGCAAGCATCGGATCTTTTGTTACCTGACGCGAAGGCAAGTCGCTGCAGTTGAGGAAGTTGATATGAGGACTGTAGCCGTAACCTGGTTTCGCCCGCTGCAGCTCGACTGTCGTCCTCAGCACTGGCTGTGGAGCTGCCTCGGAGCAGCAGCCATCACAGCCTTCACGGCGGTTGCTGCTTGGGCGCGGCCAGTATTGGAAGTGCGCATGACCATGGGCTTGCCCATCAGCCCCAACTATTGGTACCTGGTGGCCCTCAGCCGGGCCGGCAGCCCTGGCCCCACTGCCAACCTGGTGGATCCCAATGTCCGCGTCGGGCCCAATGAGTATGCCTTTGTCCAGAACTGGGACTACCTCATCCGGGTTACCCCCCTCAACGAAGAATCGGTCTTGCAGTCCACCATCCAGCGGTTTGGCGAGCCGGAGCGGGAGTTTGCCGTCGGCTTTAACCAGGTGCGGGCAGAGCGCCTCAGCCGCGACCGCGACACCCTCCGCTTCCAGATCGACATCTCCGAGCTCCAGGGCCTGGACGGGCGGGATCAGGATATCCAGGTGGCGCTGCTCACCGCCCGTGCCCCCTTCCGCGTTGCTCCTGAAGAAACCAACCTGGCCATTGACGCCACCCGTGGCGAGCTGCCCCACTACTACCGCCTCAGCCTCTCCAACCAGCGGCAGGTGGTTGTGGACGATCCCCAGCGGCAAGAGACAGTGCGCCGCAGCCGAGAATTGATCCAACAAAGTGGCTCTGGGGCTGCCCTCACCCGCGACCTCATCGAGGGGGGAGCTTTGGAGATTTTGGCCGCCAACATTCTTACCTTTGAGCTGCGCCTGGTGGACCGCTAGGGATCCTCTCCCCTGCAGGCCCAAGATTGCCGCCATTTCAA
>NZ_JANSJI010000118.1:0-1594 GCF_047462475.1 Synechococcus sp. H55.11 | reverse complement strand
CTTTGCCCAAGGTGCCTAGTTTCCGTCCCCTTGCGGGGAAAAGGTAGGGATCAACATGAAGGTGCTACGGGATCCTTTAATCACAGTCGAAGAGTTTCCGTCCCCTTGCGGGGAAAAGGTAGGGATCAACCCCTTCACCCACTCGACGCAGGCTAAAGGTATTCGTTTCCGTCCCCTTGCGGGGAAAAGGTAGGGATCAACTTCAAACGTGAAAGAAGAACCCATATTCGGACCCGGGTTTCCGTCCCCTTGCGGGGAAAAGGTAGGGATCAACGAGTCTCCCCTAATTGTTTACCGAGATTACGGCTGTGTTTCCGTCCCCTTGCGGGGAAAAGGTAGGGATCAACAAAGGGGAGGTGGGGCCGTATAGCCCACCGCCCTCAGAAGTGTTTCCGTCCCCTTGCGGGGAAAAGGTAGGGATCAACGTACCCCCAAACGGGGATTACTACTACATGTTCAACTAGTTTCCGTCCCCTTGCGGGGAAAAGGTAGGGATCAACGCAAGGTGGCCAGACAATCCAGTACCTGCCCTGGTACAACGTGGCGTTTCCGTCCCCTTGCGGGGAAAAGGTAGGGATCAACGTGGAATAAGAAGGAGTAGAGGGAGAAATCTCTCTACTCGTTTCCGTCCCCTTGCGGGGAAAAGGTAGGGATCAACCGTGAGTGGCTGAAGCTTGAAAACCTACGGAAGTCCCGGCTGTTTCCGTCCCCTTGCGGGGAAAAGGTAGGGATCAACAAGAGAAGGGGAACATGGCCAAAGAATTGAACAAGGACTTCGTTTCCGTCCCCTTGCGGGGAAAAGGTAGGGATCAACGTTGGTGGTCGTCCCCCCAAAGACATAGCCTTTGTAAGCGTTGTTTCCGTCCCCTTGCGGGGAAAAGGTAGGGATCAACCGCGTCCCCGCCGGCAGCCAAACCGACCGACGCTGCTCAAGTTTCCGTCCCCTTGCGGGGAAAAGGTAGGGATCAACAATAACATTGGTCAAAGCACTTTACTATGTAAACCAAGTTTCCGTCCCCTTGCGGGGAAAAGGTAGGGATCAACCCCCCCGCTCCTGGGGCCAGGTGTGGGGAGATACCGTTCCGTTTCCGTCCCCTTGCGGGGAAAAGGTAGGGATCAACCGGGCGGGACAGCCAGGCTACAACGGCTTTGGCTAACCGAGTTTCCGTCCCCTTGCGGGGAAAAGGTAGGGATCAACCGGAACTCAAGGTGAACGGGTTCTCTGCACAAGAGGCGCCGTTTCCGTCCCCTTGCGGGGAAAAGGTAGGGATCAACAGCGCAGCCTACGTACTAGCCAATCCATCTCATATACGAGGTTTCCGTCCCCTTGCGGGGAAAAGGTAGGGATCAACTCTGAGTTTCTTGGCAACAGGTGGGGAGCTCAGTACCGTTTCCGTCCCCTTGCGGGGAAAAGGTAGGGATCAACGTGGCGGCTGGGGTGAGCAATCCCCAGGACGCCTACGAGTACGTTTCCGTCCCCTTGCGGGGAAAAGGTAGGGATCAACGCTTTGCCCTCAACCCGGGCCAGCAGCTGCTCGGGGTTTCCGTCCCCTTGCGGGGAAAAGGTAGGGATCAACCCTACCCCCGGAAAAGC
>NZ_JANSJI010000116.1:0-6451 GCF_047462475.1 Synechococcus sp. H55.11 | reverse complement strand
CAGATCCAAGGGTGTGGTGCGAAATTGATCCAAAAGCCCAAAAACAGCTAAGAAGCGACGGGACTGGGGATCCAAAACCAACAGGCTGCCGGAGCCGTCCATGAGGATGGCCATGAGCAAAGGCTGACGGGCCAGCTCAGCTCGAGGGTTCTCGATGCGGGTGGGGCTTAGAGTTACTGTGGCTGACTGCGGGATCCCTTGCAGATCGGTTATGCGGTTAACTTGCAAGCTGACCTGGGCAGGAGAAAGCTGGGTGACCGGCTGAGGCGGATCCCCTGCTTGCAAGAGGGCAATGTTGAACTCCATCTCCCCCTGGGTGGTGCTGAAACTGCGCGTCAGAGCCCCGTTGAAGGTCAAGCGCGTTTGGGATCCCAAAGAAGCAGGGTCGATCCCTGTGCTACTGGAAGAGCCACAGCCGGTTATGGAGATCCCCAGCAGGATCAAGACAATTGCCCAGCCAGTTTCTCGGTTTTGGGGTCTGCTAAGCTGCATTGTTGAAACCTGAAGAATATAGCCGATAACACAGACAAGCTTGAGGACAGCAGCGTAAACCTACCATGAGAAGAACTCAGGAGCATCGCGGAGAAAAGAACCCAAGTGTATAAGAAAGTACACTATAAGCTTGTTTTCGGGTCGATTGCTTCTATCGACGACGTTTCTGCAAGCTAATTGCTCTCCTTTAACCTTGGCTAGGAAACCTTCTCTGTCTCCATTTGGGGCAGGGCAGGGGCGACGGCGATTGTCCCTGCAGAGGTGCCTGTAGCCCGCCTGCGGGTGTAAGCTCTAGAGGGATCTCTCTGGGTGAGGAGGACGGTCGGACATGGCGGCCAAGCAACTGAAGTTCTACTGGAGCCCGCAGTACCAAATCTTTAGCTGTGACGGGGCCAAGCTGGAGGGGCACGGCGCCATTCAAACCAATCCCTCGCATGACTTGGTGCATCTGTTTATCGCCGCCAACGGCAATATGCCCTGGCAGCCGGTAGAAAGCCGCGAGCAAACCTGCTTTGCCGAGTACAACGCCGTGCTGCTGGAGCACCTTTTGGTCAACTGCTTCAACGCGGCGGCGCTGGGATCCATGGCCCCAGAGCAGGTTGTTCCGGAGGCGCGCAAGTTTTTGCAGTGGTTTGTTTCCGAGCACTACGCGCCATTTCCGGTCTCTGAAGAAGAGGCTTTTTGTTGCTTTGCAGCACACCTAGATATCGAGCGCATGGTGCGGCTATTCCCCTACTTCTACAGTTTGCGCGCCTGGGAGTGCTTCAGCCCCGATTACCGCAACGAGGTTTACGACTTGGAATTTACTTCCGAAGACGATCCGGTCAGGGAAGCCCCGGAATGGGCGGCGGATCCCAATATCTTGGAGACCCAAGAGCTGGTGCGGCAGAAGCTCGCTGAAGCTGTGGCGGAGGCGAGATCGATCCGGCCCAAGGCGGAGCCCGTTTTCCCGCAAACCTTGTTGGCTTCACCGCTGTTCAATCCCCCAGCCAAGACCAAGCAGAAAAAAGCCGGGCTCGGTTTCAAGCCCACCCCCACCCGTTAATGGTTGATCCTCCCTTCCCGGTCTCATCAAGGGAGAGGGGTTGGGGGCTGACTACTCTGGGCCCACCACCAAGCGGCGGAAGGCCTTCTTGCCCACCTGGAGAACCCGCCCGACCAGGTCAGAAGCGTTGGCAAACTCCAAGTCGGGATCCTCCACTTTTTGTCCGTCCAGCCGCACGGCGCCTCCTTGGATTTGCCGACGGGCCTCGGCGGCACTCTTGCACAGGCCGGACTCGCGCAGGATGTAGCTGAGTTTTGCCGGGTAAGACAAGCCCTCGACGGCAAAGGTGGGGATGGATCCCGTCTCGACGAGATTGCCTTGCAACACCAGGGCTTGGGCGGTGCGCTGCGCCTCTTCTGCCGCTTCAGGGGAGTGAAATTGGGCCACCAGAGTTTTGGCTAGGAGAATCTGGCGCTGACGGGGATCTGCCGGCAGCTCTGAGGGGGGCACCGCCGTGAGCAACTCAAAATACCGCTCCACCAGGTGATCCGGCACCTTCTCCAGCTTGGAGTACATGGTGAGGGGATCCTCGGTCAGGCCCACGTAGTTGTTTTTGGACTTGGACATTTTCTGGTAGCCATCCAAGCCCTCCAGAAGCGGCACCGTCAGGCAAAACTGCGGCGTTTGGCCTTTCCAAAGCTGCAGCTCTCGGCCAACCAGGAGGTTAAAGCGCTGGTCGGTTCCCCCCAGCTCCACGTCGGCTGCCAGGGCCACCGAGTCGTAGCCCTGCAGGAGGGGGTAAAGAAATTCGTGCAAGTACACCGGTGTTCCAGCTTGGTAGCGCTGGGCAAAGTCTTCTTTGGCCAACATCTGCCCCACCGTCATCTGGGCCTGCAGCTCGATTAGCTCGCTGAGGGTGAGGCGGGCCAGCCACTCGCTGTTGCGGCGCACCTCCAGCCGGCCAGGGGTCGCAAAGTCCAAAATCTTGCCAGCCTGCTCCAGATAGGTGCGGGCGTTTTCTTCCACTTCTGCCGGCGTCAGGCGGGGACGCGCCTCCGACTGGCCAGTGGGATCCCCCACCAGCGCCGTAAAATCCCCAATGAGCAAAATGGCCACGTGGCCGGCATCCTGAAACTGCCGCAACTTGCGCAAGACCACCGCGTGGCCCAGGTGCAGATCTGGCCGCGTCGGATCGATGCCCAGCTTGACCCGCAAAGGGCGATCCGTTGTGGCCAAGCGCTCTTCCAGAGCTGCCGCCCCCCCCGGAAAGATCTCGGCCACCCCCCGCTGGGCGATCTCGGCGATGCAGGGATCCCTTGGGGCCGACGAGAGGGCAGTTGGCGATGTCCCTAGAGTTGATTCCATCCCTTGGATCGAGGTGCACCATGAGCCATTTTAAGCCTATCCACCCACCCGGCTTCGCCCCACCCAGAAAGGATCCCCTGCCGGCCCAAGAAGCACCGCCCTATAATGGGTCAGACTTGCGGTCGCTCCGCAACGCTGAAGTGACGGAGTTTTTGACGTGACCTACGGTCGCAGACGCTCGGGGGCTCGCGGCCATCTCTCCCCCCGCTTGGGGTATGGTGAGTACGCCGGCGCGGCCCCACCCACCCGCCCCTCCTGGAGGGCTCAGGTTGCCGCCACGGTGGGCAATCTGTTGCTGGGATCCCTGCTGTTGGGATCTACGGCGACGGCCGCCGGCTTGATGGGGTTGGCCATCAGCTTCCGCAACCTGCCGGATGTGCATCAATTGCGGGACTACGTGCCGGTGGCCACCACCCACATTGTCGATATTCGCGGCGAGCCGATTGCCAGCTTGCATGGGGAAGCCAACCGGGAGGTGATCTCGCTGGACGAGGTCTCGCCGGAGATGAAAAAGGCGCTGCTGGCCATTGAAGATAGCCACTTCTACACCCACCCCGGCATCAACCCGGTCAGCTTGGGCCGGGCCCTTCTGGGCAGCGTTGAGGGGGGCTTGGGCTCAGCGGGAGGCGGCTCCACCCTGACGATGCAACTGGTGAAGAACCTGTTTTTGAGGCCGGAGCGCACCCTCAGCCGCAAAGTAGCCGAGGTCGTGCTGGCGGTGCGGCTGGAGCAGGTCTTTACCAAAGACGAGATCCTGGAGATGTACCTCAACCAGGTGTACTGGGGGCACAACCTCTACGGCATCCAGGCGGCGGCCCGCAGCTACTTCAACAAGGATGCGGCAGAGCTAAACTTGGCGGAAGCGGCGATGTTGGCCGGGATCCTGCCGGCTCCAGAAACCCTCAGCCCCTTCCGTAACCTGGAGGGAGCCAAACGCCGGCAGCGGCTGGTGCTGGATCGCCTGGTGGAGCTGAAGTGGATTACCCCGGAAGAAGCCCAGGCAGCCCGCGAGCAAGAATTGACCTTGGGCCGCATCACCTCCTTCCAGAGCAACGCCCCGGCGGTCACCGACGTCATCGAAGCCGAGCTGCGGCGTCGCTATGGCGAGCAGGCAATTCTCCAGGGGGGGCTGCGGGTGCAGGCCACCATCGACCTGCGGCTGCAACGCTTGGCAGAGCGCATTGTCAACGAAGATGGGCCCCGCATTGGAGCTGCTCGCCGGGCCGACCAGATGGCCCTGGCGGCAGTGGATCCCCGCACCGGCTATGTCAAGGCCCTTGTGGGCGGCATCAACGCCCAACGGGGCCAATTTAACCGCGCCACCCAGGCTTTTCGCCAAACGGGATCCACCTTCAAGCCCTACGTGTACTACGCGGCCCTGGCCAGCGGGCGGTATTCTCCTGGCAGTATCCTGGAAGACACCCCTGTCACCTATCCCGGCTCGCCCCCCTACAGCCCGAAAAACTACGACAACACCTTTTACGGCCCCCTCACTTTTGCCCGCGCCTTGGAGCTCTCCCGCAACGTGCCCACCGTCAAGCTGGCAGATGAGGTTGGGATCCGCAACGTCATCGCGGCAGCCCAGGCCACGGGCATCAGCGCCGAGATGTTCCCCAACCTGGCCACGGCCCTGGGCTCGGCCAGCATCAGCCCCCTGGAGATGGCGGCCAGCTATGCGGTGTTTGCCAATGGCGGCTACCGGGTGGAGCCAACCTTCTTGGCCCAGGTGGTGGATCGCAACGGTCAGATTCTCTTCGAGGCCAAGCCCCAGCCGCAGCAGGTTTTGGATCCCTGGGCGGTGGCTACCCTCAACCAGATCCTCAAGGGGGTGGTGACCCAGGGCACCGGGACCGCGGCCCGTCTTGACGATGGGCGACCGGTAGCAGGCAAAACCGGCACCACCTCCGACTTTCGCGACGCCTGGTTTATCGGCTATGTGCCGCAACTGTCCACCGCCATTTGGATCGGCAACGACAACAACTCCCCCATGCTGCCCGGCACGGCAGGGGGCGCCTTTGTCGCCCCCACCTGGAAGCGCTTCATGGCCGAGGCCCTGCAAGGGATCCCACCCCAAGACTTCCCTAGCCCTCAGCAATTTTCCCCTCCCCGGCCATGAGCAATAGCGAGGAGCGGCTGGCGCGCATTGAGCGCACCATCGAGGCCAATGCCCAGGCCATCGCCCAACTGGCCCGGCAAAACCAAGAGCTGCTGCAGACCATTGCCGGCACCGAAGAGCGCATCGCCAGAGCTGAGGAACGCATCGCCAACGCCGAGGAGCGCGTCGCTAAGGCAGAAGAACGTCTGGAAGCCGAGGTCAAACGCTGGGACGAGCGGTTTTTCCAGCTCAGCCGCGACACCCTCAACTTCACCCGCAATGTGGTTACCATCGCCGCCATCACAGCGGTTTTGATCCCGCTGCTGCGGGATGTCGCCCCCCTGCTGATCGAGCTGCTGCAGCAGGGATCCCGTTAGCCCCCGGTCATCGAAGGGCCCAGGGGATCCCAAAGCGTAATCGTTCTGAGTTACACTAAGACTGCAAAGAAAGGTAACGCCTTTGTCTGGTTTACCCTTAGCCTTGGCCGCGTTCTTTCTTGCATTCCTTGCACAAGACACAGAGGACAGACGATTATGGCTTTTGAACTCCCAGCTCTGCCCTACCCTGCCGACGCCCTCAAGCCCTATATGTCGGCGGAAACCTTCTCCTACCACCACGGCAAGCACCACGCCGCCTACGTGGCCAACCTGAACAAGCTGATCGAGGGCACCGATCTGGCCAATAAGTCCCTGGAAGAAATTATCAAGACCACGTTTGGGGATCCCGACAAAGTGGGCATCTTCAACAATGCCGCCCAGGTCTGGAACCACACCTTCTTCTGGGAATCCATGAAGCCGGGTGGGGGCGGCACGCCGACAGGGCCCATCGCCGACAAGATCAACGCTGATCTGGGCGGCTACGACAAGTTTGTCGAGGCCTTCAAAACGGCAGCGGCCACCCAGTTTGGCAGCGGCTGGGCTTGGCTGGTGCTGGACAACGGCACCCTCAAGGTCACCAAAACCCCCAACGCCGAAAACCCGCTGGTGCACGGCCAAGTGCCCTTGCTCACCCTGGATGTGTGGGAGCACGCCTACTACCTGGACTACCAAAACCGGCGTCCCGACTTCATCAGCGCCTACCTGGAACACCTGGTGAACTGGGATGCCGCCAATGCCCGGCTGGCAGCCGCCTGACTGCCCCTCTTCTGGGATCCTCTGACGGGGGATCCCATCGAGGACTAGCCTTGCCCAGCTCTTTGCCAGGGGATCCTCAGGGATCCCCTTTTTTTCGGCTTAGTCCTTCCCCAAGCGTTCCCGCTCTTCGCGCAGGCGTTGTAGGAAGCTGGGCGTAGGGTTTTGGGCAGGGGTGGGAAAGGCAGCAGCAGGAGGAGCGGCCCGGTTGATGGGGGGAAAGAGGGGGCGATTGCCCGGGTGGGGCGGGAGGGGGGAGCTGGGAATGGGAGTGGGCGGGGGGGCCGGCGCTGCAACGGGCGGAGGCGCAGGGGTGGGTGGCGGTGAAGTGGGCTGGGGTGGGTGGCGATGTGGGCGTGGGTTCGGGTTGAGGATGGTCTTGAG
>NZ_JANSJI010000115.1:0-1609 GCF_047462475.1 Synechococcus sp. H55.11 | reverse complement strand
TGATCTTGTCAGCCCTCAGTCGCCCCCGCTCTTGGCGCGGGCGCACCTACTAGTCTGTTGCCTCAGGAGCGACGCCGAAGCGCAGCGGAGCAGCAGCAGGGGCAGGCGCCTGTTGGGTGGCATTCAAATAAGGCAACCCCTGCTCCAGTAAGCATAGCTGCACCGTTCTTTCAACAGGGTAGTTTGTGATCACTAGCTCCGTAATTTTTCCTCGCTTTGCCCCCTTGCAGTTGATAGCCCGGTTTGCTTGAACCTCATCAACAGCAAAGAAGGGCATAGCGTACAAAGAGCGAATGATTGCAGTGTCAGAGTTAGAAAGTATAACATACACCTTATTCTTGCTCAAGTCAATGCAAATATCTCGTAATCGCTCTTGATCCTTTAAGGCAAAGCCGTTGGCATGATAGGAAGTAAAGTTGGATGTTCGCGAGACAGGAGCGTAAGGCGGGTCGAAATACACCCAGTCGCCTGGCTTGGCTCTCTCGACAACTGTCTCAAATGGCAGGCACAAAATTTCAACATGTTGTAGGGCAAGGGATGCGGCTAAAAGATTATCTTTGTCCAGATACTTTGGAGCTTTATATCGTCCAAAAGGAACATTAAACCTTCCCTGCCGATTGACGCGATACAAACCATTGTAGCCTGTCTTGTTTAGGTAAATCATGCGCGCAGCTCGTTCTACAAGACTCATTGACCAAGGATCTTTCTCTCGAATCTGGTAATAAAAATTTTTATCGTATGGAAATTCGGAAAGTAGTTGAATAACTTCCCAAACATGATCGCGAATAGCCAGGTAAGTATCTATCAACTCGGCGTTGATATCAGAAAGAATTGCCTGTTTAATCTTGCGTTCTCTGTACAGGCGAAAGAAAAGCGCACCACTCCCAACAAAAGGCTCGTGGTAAGTGTTGAAATAGATGGGCATCCGCTCCAATAGGGCGTCCGTCAGTTGTGTCTTGCCGCCAGCCCATTTTAGAAAGGGTCGCGGAAGAAGCAAATCGCTCATGTTACAATCCAAAATACAAACGTAGCCAATCTTCTAAATCGCTAAACCAAACCACTTTCCCTGTAGACATCAGGTATCCTTGCATGTTTTTTGAGAACCCTTCGCCATCAATCACCACGATCCCTGGAATAGGCCAGTGCTCCATATCTTGAATGGTTGCAGGGATCTTCTCTTCTGCTGTACCTGACGTCGCCTGAAACTTACACTCTACTCCTAGTCGTTTGCCGCTTTTCTCATCGCTAATGACCACATCAATATAGCGCTGTTGCCCCCACAGCCTTCGTGCTGCTTTGACTCTTGCTTGTGTCTTCAATCCAAGAGATTGTGCTAGAGCAACAACTCGCTGCTCCAATTTGTCACCACTTTTAGGTGCTGTTCCTTTTCCTGGCATTGGGAAAACTCCTCACAGACAATTGGCTTCATTTGGTTTTACTACCCATGCGCTCCCACATCGCCACCCAACCCCCGCACCAGAAACAAATTCCCGTCGGCAGTCCACCGCTGCAACCAGTTGGTCTGGGTCTTGGCTTTTTGTCCGCGCCACATCTCCAGGAACAAGCCAATCTCCGGGATCTCACCCTGGGCACGTACAGCCACTTGGGG
>NZ_JANSJI010000114.1:5321-6503 GCF_047462475.1 Synechococcus sp. H55.11 | reverse complement strand
GGGAGAGGGGGATCAAGGGGGAGAGGGACTCTACCTCCCCCTCTACGAAGCCAAAATGCTCTGGCACTACGACCACCGCTACGGCACGTATGAGGGAGTGGATTCGCGTTCTAGCACCCAACTACCTACCCCTGACGCAGCACAGCACGCCGACCCGCACTTCGTCGTCCAGCCCTGGTACTGGGTGCCGGCAGAAGAAGTTGAAGCTCGGCTGGGCAATTGGCGGCGGGGATGGTTGCTGGGGTTTCGCGATGTGACGAATGCGACGAACGAACGAACGGCGATTTTCAGTCTGCTGCCAAGGGTGGGAGTAGGGAATAAAATTCCGCTTCTGATTTTCGATACCCCAAACTCACTCTTACAGGCTTGTTTGTTAGCAAATACTTGTTCAATTCCGTTTGATTACGTAGCACGTCAAAAAATTGGCGGAACAACGATGAATTTCTTCTACGTCAAGCAATTCCCCGTCCTCCCGCCGAGTGCCTACACCCCTGCCGACCTCGCCTTCATCGTGCCGCGGGTGTTGGAATTGACCTACACCGCCTGGGACATGAAGCCCTTCGCGGACGATGTCTGGAACGAAGCCATCCGCCTTGGCGAGACGGAGTGCTTTGAGGCGCTGCGAGCGGTGGTTGGCCCTCACCCCCCAACCCCCTCTCCCAAAGCTTGGGGAGAGGGTATCCCCTGCCCACCTTTCCGCTGGGATGAAGACCGCCGCGCTGTGCTCCGCGCCGAGCTGGACGCCTACTACGCCCGGCTCTACGGCCTCACCCGCAAGCAACTGCGCTACATTCTCGACCCTGCCGACCTGACCGAGCGTGAGCTAGAAAACATCCTCGATCCCTGGGAAGAGGTGGAAGATCCTCTCGATCCGGCGGGGTATGCCAGACGTGTGGCTGCCAGCACCTTCCCCGGCGAGACCTTCCGCGTGCTCAAGGAAAAAGAAATGCGGCAATTTGGCGAATACCGCACCCGCCGCTTGGTGCTGGAGGCATGGGAGCGGCTGGCGCACCGCTAAATCTAGGCACAGGATCCGCATAAGACTGCGTTCTTATACACAAGCGGATCCCCATACGCACCAACATGGCTCTGGACGATGAACTCATCGAGTGGGCCCGCCAGGTAACCGGCCTCAAGACCAAGCGCAAGGTGATTCACAAAGCGCTGCGCACCCTAGCTCAA
>NZ_JANSJI010000114.1:0-5221 GCF_047462475.1 Synechococcus sp. H55.11 | reverse complement strand
ATCTTGGTGGCGACTTGACTCCAGCAGAAGTCTCTCCCCCAGAGGGACTGGAGGTGAGGAAAATACTTGCTGCACTTCCAGACTGGGTTTAGGTTGGCTAGGAGGGCCCTGTGGAGTAGCTTTGATGTCCACGATCTTTGATCTCCACGCCGCTGTCCTGGCCGACTATCGCGATTTTGTCCGCTCGTTTTTTCTGGTTGCCGACCCACGGGCGCAAGCCTTTGTAGACCAAGCGCTAGAAGAAGGGATCCACCTCTGGCCAGAGCCGCTTGTCCAGCTCAGCCCCTCTTACAAGGACGGCTCAACCGTTGACGAGTTGGCTGCAGCCGGACGGATTGCCCAAGAAACAGCCCACATCTTCCGCTTTGAGGATGGCAGGCCCTTTCGCCTCTACCGCCACCAGGAGGAGGCCATCACCAAGGCCCTAGCCGGAGAAAGTTTCGTGGTAACCAGTGGCACCGGCTCCGGCAAGAGCCTCTGCTACTTCCTGCCTATCCTCGACAACTGGATCCGCCACAAGGGATCCGAGCACCAGGTGACGGCCCTGGTGGTCTATCCCATGAATGCCCTGGTGAACTCCCAATACCAGTCTTTGCAAGACCTGCGCGAACGCTACGAGCGCCGCTATGGTCGCCCTTTCCCCCTGCGCTTTGCCAAATACACCGGGGAAACTGCCGAAAGCGATCGGGAAGAGCTGCGGCGGAAGCCGCCCCAGATTCTGCTTACCAACTACATGATGGCGGAGCTGCTGTTGGTTCGCCCTGAGGATCAGCGCTTCTTAAGTCCTGGTGGACTGCGCTTTTTGGTCTTTGACGAGCTACACACCTACCGCGGTCGACAGGGGGCGGATGTGGCCATGCTGGTGCGACGCCTCAAGGAGCGCTGCGCCGCCCCAAACCTCGTCCACATCGGCACCAGCGCCACCATGATCTCCCGGCCAGAAGCCACCGCCCAGGAGCGCCGCCAGATTGTGGCCGACTTTGCCAGCCGCTTCTTTGGCTATCCCTTCAGAGCGGAGCACGTTATCGAGGAAACCCTGGATCCCTTTAGTGAGGGTGACTCTCCTAGTGCAGCGGAGCTAAAAAGCGCCCTCGACTCTCCCCCTCCCGCCGACCTGGCCACCCTGCGCCGCCACCCCCTGACGCGCTGGCTGGAGTACGAACTGGGCCTGGAGCCCACGCCCGATGGCGGCTTCAGGCGCCGTCTGCCCAGGGAGCTTTCTGAGGTCGCCGCCCAACTGGCCAAGCAGGTTGACAGGGATCCCCAGTTCTGCGCTGAGTCTCTGCGCCAGTTCCTCGCCCACGCCAGCAACCTCAAAGACGGCAACAGGGGGGTGGCCTTCAAGTTGCACCAATTTATCTCCCAGGGCCGCACCCTCTACGCCACTCTGGAGAGCCGGGAAAAGCGGCAATTTTCCCTGGAGGGGCAGATGCAGGCCGGTGAGGGCAAGCTCTTTTTCCCTGTCAAGTTCTGCCGCCAGTGCGGGCAGGACTACTACCATGTCCTCAAGTCCGGGGATCGCTTTGTGCCCTATCCCCTCGGGGAAGAGGTGGAGGAAAGCGAAGAGCAGCAAGCTGGCTACCTGAGTCTGGATCCCCTGGAGGGGGAGTGGTCGCAGGAACAGATCCCGGAAGATTGGTACACCCCTGAAGGCCGGCTCAAGCCCCATTGGAGAAGGCGCGTCCCCCAAGCGGTCTGGGTCCGCCCGGACGGCTCCTTTTCCGAGGTGCCCCAGGCAGGAACCCAGAAGCTGTGGTGGCAGCCCCAGCCCTTTTCTCTCTGCCTAGCTTGCGGCGAGTACTACAGTGGACGGGAGCGGGAGTTTGCCAAGCTGGCTTCCCTTTCTAGCGAAGGCCGCTCCAGCGCCACCACCATTCTGGCCACTTCTCTGCTGCGCCATGCTGCTCAAATGGGGGCAGCCCAGGACAAGCTGCTTACCTTTACCGACAACCGCCAGGATGCCTCCCTGCAGGCCGGCCACTTCAACGACTTTGTCCACGTGGCCCTCTTGCGGGCCTCGCTCTACGCTGCCCTTCTTAAAAAGCAAGAGCTGGGCTTTGCAGAAGTGGCCCCAGAGGTGGTGCAGGCTGCCGGCCTCACCCTTGCCGCCATTGCCCAAAACCCCTTGCTGGATCCCCAGTCGCCGGCTGCCCAAGAGGTCTGGCGGACTTTTACGGAGCTAACCGAATACCGCCTCTACGAGGATCTGCGGCGCGGCTGGCGGGTTACCCACCCCAACCTGGAACAGGTGGGCTTGTTGAAAATTGAATACTGCGGCCTCAAGGAGCTTTGCCAGAGTTCGGCCCTGGCCCCCCTCAATCCCTGGTTTGTCCAGGCCAGCGTCGAGGAGCGGGAACGCCTGCTGCGGGCTCTGCTGGATCAGTTTCGGCGCAAACTGGCCATCGATGTGCCTGTGCTCAGAACCGAGTTCCAGAGAAACTTGCGCCGACGCGCCGAGCAACACCTCAACGAGTTTTGGGGCCTAGAAGAGTACGACGAGCTGCGGACGG
Organism: Synechococcus sp. H55.11; assembly: GCF_047462475.1. Lineage (NCBI taxonomy): Bacteria > Bacillati > Cyanobacteriota > Cyanophyceae > Synechococcales > Synechococcaceae > Synechococcus > Synechococcus sp. H55.11. The sequence goes on along the minus strand of NZ_JANSJI010000114.1, from coordinate 2,711 downwards.
CTACCTGCTTTGTCCGCCAAAGCCGCAACGGACAAGACGGGACAACTTTCAGCCTAGGCCCCCGCAGCGCCATCGGACGCTTTCTTGCCAAGCGCCTTGAGCTAACCCGGGAAACCTACGACCAGCTTTTGGGATCCCTGCTTTCTCTTCTAGTCAGCTACGACCTGCTGCGGCGGGAGAATGGCCAGGAAGCCTACCAGCTCAACGCTGGCTGTCTGCGCTGGTGCCTGGGCGATGGCTCGCCGCCGCCTGCGGATCCCTTGTACTCCCGCCGCGCTCAGCAGGAGGGCTACGCTTCCGCCCCTCGCCCCGTCAATCTCTTCTTCCAGCGCCTGTATCGGAGCGGGGCAGCAGGGCTGGGATCCCTGGAGGCCAGAGAGCACACGGCCCAGGTGGTTCGAGCGGGAGAGCGGGAGTGGCGAGAAAAGCGCTTTCGCGGGGAAGACCAAGCTCGCCGCCTTCCCTACTTGGTCTGCTCGCCAACCCTGGAGCTGGGGGTCGATATTGCCGATTTGGATCTGGTGCATCTGCGCAACGTGCCGCCCACTCCGGCCAACTACGCCCAGCGCAGCGGTCGGGCAGGTCGCCAGGGGCAGGCGGGGCTAATCCTCAGCTACTGCGGCGCCTTCAACAGCCACGACCAGTACTACTTCCGCCGCCGCGCCGAGATGGTGGCCGGTCGTGTCCGCCCTCCCCGCCTGGACTTAACCAACGAGGCGCTACTGCGGGCTCACATCCACGCCGTTTGGCTGGCCCAGGTACGCCTGCCCCTGGGTAACTCCATGGAAAGAGTTCTCGATTTGGATCGCGAGGGGCTGCCCCTGCGGGAAGAGGTGGCTGCCCAAATCCAGCTAGGGGAAGCGGCCCGGCAAGAGGTGATGGAGCGGGTGGAGGCGCTCTTGGCCGCTGATCGAGAGGTTCTGGATCAGAGCGGCTGGTTTAGCCGCCGCTGGCTCCAGCAGGTCATCGAAGAGGCGCCCCAGGCTTTTGACCGAGCTTTCGACCGCTGGCGAGAACTCTATCGGGCTGCCACCCAGCAGTTGGAAGCCGCTAACCGCCAGCTCCAGACGACTCGCGAAAAGAAAGACCAGCAGGAAGCCGAGCGCCGCCAGCGGGAAGCCCTGCGCCAGCGGAATCTGCTGCTCCAAATCGACACCCAGCGGGAGGAAAGCGACTTCTACCCCTACCGCTACTTGGCCAGCGAAGGCTTTCTGCCCGGCTACAACTTTCCGGCCTTGCCCGTGCGGGCCTGGGTGCCCCGCGGCGGCGAGGGGGAGTTCATCGCCCGGCCCCGCTTTTTGGCCATCCGCGAGTTTGCTCCCCACAACTTCCTCTACCACGAAGGCTGCCAGTGGGAAGCGGTAGCGTTCCAGGCGCCGCCCGGCGGCCTGGAGGAGCGCAGAAGTAGCCACAAGCTCTGTTTTAGCTGTGGGGCCTTTGCCGATCCCTCCCTCGATCGCTGTCCAGTCTGCGGCACCCCGTTCGATGGGCAAAATAGCCTCTTGACCCAGCTTCTGGAAATGCCCAATGTGCGCATGCGGCGGCGGGATCGCATCACGGCTGACGAAGAGGAGCGGCGGCGACAAGGCTACGAGCTGCAGACCTTCTTCCAGTTTGCTTCCGAAAGCTCTGGCTACCGCGTCCAAGAAGCTGATGTGCTGAGCGGACAAACCCCCCTGCTGCAGTTGCGCTATGCCCCGGCAGCTACCCTGCTGCGCATCAACCACGGCTGGCGGGGAAGTGGAGGGCGGGGGTTCTCGGTCAACTTTGAAAATGGGGAAGTCCCCTCGCGAGCTCAGCTTGAGCGGAGCAGGGCGGGCTTGTCCAACCCAGCCTTCTTGCAGTCCATCCGCCTGGCGGTGCGCAGTACCCAAAACCTGCTGCTGGTGCGCCTGGCGCAGCCCGGCTTAGGGGATCCCCAACCTTTAGAAACCAGCCTGCGCTACGCCCTCAAGCGGGGGATCGAAGAGGCCTTTGAGCTAGAAGAGACGGAGCTGGCCGCCGAGTCCATTGGCCAGGGATCCCATCGGGCCCTGCTGTTTTACGAGACGGCAGAAGGGGGAGCCGGCGTCCTGCAGCGGTTGGTGGAGGAGCCAGAGGCCATGGCGGAGGTGGCGCGAGCAGCCCTGGAGATCTGCCACTTCCAGCTCTCAGAAGCCGGGATCCAAGACCTGCGGCCTGAGTGCCGCGCCGCCTGCTACGAGTGCCTGCTCAGCTACGCCAACCAACGGGAGGCGCTGGAGCTCGACCGATACAAGATTCGGGATCTTCTGGGAGAGCTGGCCCACAGCCGCACCGAGCTACGTCCCCTGGGCCGCTCCCGCCAAGAGCAGCTGGAGTGGCTGCGCCAGCTCATCGACCCTCGCTCGCACCTGGAGCGCCGCTTTCTGGAGTTGCTGGCCGAAGAAGGCTACCGCCTTCCCGACGACGCCCAGAAGGCCATCCCTGATCCCCGCTGCGTGGTCGACTTCTTCTACGAGCCCAACGTCTGTGTTTTCTGCGATGGCGCAGTGCATGACGAGCCCGACCAGGCTGCCCAGGATCGCCAAGTGCGCTCCCAGCTTTTGGGACAAGGCTACCGGGTAATTGCCCTGCGCTACGACCAAGACCTGCAGGAGCAACTGGCCCGCTACCCAGAGGTGTTTGGCAAGGGCAACTAATCCTGCTGGTGGGAAAACAGGTAGGCACCCACCAGGGCCAGAAGGGTTGCC
>NZ_JANSJI010000113.1:0-1635 GCF_047462475.1 Synechococcus sp. H55.11 | reverse complement strand
CTTTATTGCAATTGGTTTGTTTCCAATTTCTAGGGATCCCCCCGAAGGGGGAACAAACTCTGTCTTAGCTCTAATCCATCTTGTTTTGGCAGTTTCCAATTTCTAGGGATCCCCCCGAAGGGGGAACCAAACGGGATTCTAGGCCGTGGGTACAAGTCTGCGTCTGTTTCCAATTTCTAGGAATCCCCCCGAAGGGGGAACGAGTGTAATCACTCAGTGAGGGTGCTATGACCTACCAGTTTCCAATTTCTAGGGATCCCCCCGAAGGGGGAACTGGAGTTCTTGCCCCCCCACATCGAGACCAGCGTCCTGGTTTCCAATTTCTAGGGATCCCCCCGAAGGGGGAACAATAGCGGCTAAACCCAGTGACTGGTGAAGAAGTCATGTTTCCAATTTCTAGGGATCCCCCCGAAGGGGGAACTGGTGGAAGAGGCGCAGTGTCTGGATGACTCAATGGTGTGTTTCCAATTTCTAGGGATCCCCCCGAAGGGGGAACCACAAGTCATCATCGCCCTGCCAGGACTCTCCCCCCTGGCGTTTCCAATTTCTAGGGATCCCCCCGAAGGGGGAACTTGAGATTCTCCGGAAGTATGAGGAGGATTCTAAAACAGTTTCCAATTTCTAGGGATCCCCCCGAAGGGGGAACGCTAGACCTTCCCACGTGTCTTGGGAAGGTAAGCGCAGCTGTTTCCAATTTCTAGGGATCCCCCCGAAGGGGGAACTACGAAACATATGTCGATTCAAAAGGTACTACACTAGTTTCCAATTTCTAGGGATCCCCCCGAAGGGGGAACCAACCGCGCAGTAAAGGCTAACCTAGGCCGGGTTAGGTTTCCAATTTCTAGGGATCCCCCCGAAGGGGGAACATCCAACTATCGAATTAAGCTGGAATAACGCATTCAGGTTTCCAATTTCTAGGGATCCCCCCGAAGGGGGAACATGAGTAGGGGGAGCCTATTCGGGTATGGCCCGACCTGTTTCCAATTTCTAGGGATCCCCCCGAAGGGGGAACTGGAGCTCGCCTCGAGCTCCAACTCGGACAATCTTAGTTTTAAGTTTCCAATTTCTAGGGATCCCCCCGAAGGGGGAACTTGGCAATCTCGAAGAACGCCGGTACTGCAGCACGACGGTTTCCAATTTCTAGGGATCCCCCCGAAGGGGGAACTGAGAAAGTTAGAAACTCCCGGCTCAATCGGGAAGCTCAAAGTTTCCAATTTCTAGGGATCCCCCCGAAGGGGGAACAGGGCTAGGGCCAATACAGGTTGGGGTTCTAAGTAGTTTGTTTCCAATTTCTAGGGATCCCCCCGAAGGGGGAACTTTTCGTAATCAACTGTCAGGAGGAGAGGAAAATGCCAAGGTTGTTTCCAATTTCTAGGGATCCCCCCGAAGGGGGAACCAAGAATCTCCAATAGGTCACCCACCCACCAGGCCCCGTTTCCAATTTCTAGGGATCCCCCCGAAGGGGGAACTCGGACTGGCGCCGGCTCAAGGGTTGGGACCCGCTCTTTAGTTTCCAATTTCTAGGGATCCCCCCGAAGGGGGAACCACTGGTCTTCACCGGTAAGGTGGCCCTGGCCTACTGTTTCCAATTTCTAGGGATCCCCCCGAAGGGGGAACTCTACCCCTATTAAACCC
>NZ_JANSJI010000112.1:0-25158 GCF_047462475.1 Synechococcus sp. H55.11 | reverse complement strand
TAAGGATCCCGGCCCAAAACCGGGATCCTTTTCTGTTTTGACCTGGGCTTTGGGGCCGTCTCTGACCGGCTAGCGGTGCAAGTAGGTGTAGGCCCGCAGGTTGTCTTCAAAGTGCTGCTGCAAAGCGCGGGCCTGGGCTAGGCTAATTTGGCCCCGTTGCAGGGCGGCTTCGGTGGCGTGGTGCAGGGTTTCCACCAGATCTTCGCTGTTGTACTGTACCCAGCTCAGCACTTCGCCGATGGTGTCCCCCTTGATGACTTGGGTGACTTGGTAGCCGCCGGGACGGGTGCGGATGTGCACGGCGTTGGTGTCGCCAAACAGGTTGTGCAGATCCCCCAGGATCTCCTGGTAGGCGCCTCCCAGAAACACCCCCAGCAGGTAGGGCTGCCCATCGGGATCGTGCAGCGGCAAGACCGAGGTGATCTGCCCGTCTTCGCCAAAGAAGCGGTTGATCTTGCCGTCGCTGTCGCAGGTCAGATCCGCCAAGGTGGCCCATTGGCGCGGCTCCTCGTCCAGACGGTGGATGGGCATGATGGGAAACACTTGGTCGATGGCCCAGCTATCCGGCAGGGATTGGAAGAGGGAGAAATTGCCGTAGTAGATGCTGGCCAGCATTTCGTCCAGATCTAGAAGATCTACGGCCACCGGCTGCCCCGCCTGGTGCTGCTCGTAGGCCAGTGTGCAGATCTTGTCGGAGCAGTTCCAGAACATCCGCTCCACCTCGGCCCGCTCCTGCAAGCTGAGGGATCCCTCGGTAAATTGGCGCAGGGCGGCTTCTTTGAGCTCCTGGCAGCGGCGATAGTCGGCCACCAGGGTCTCGGGCTGGATCTGGTAGTAAAGCTGGTTCAGCTTCTGGATCACCTCGGCATCGGACGTGAGCTGGGTGGGCATGGGATAGGGGCTGGCGGCGTTGACATCCTGGACGTCAAAGACCAGCACCGACTGGTGGGACATCAGGGCCCGCCCGCTTTCGGTCACCAGCACCGGCGGCTGGATCCCGTGCGGCTGCAGGGCACTCAGCACCGTCTGCACCACGGTGGCGGCGTAATCCTCCAAGCTGTAGCTCTGGGAGAAATGGCTGGTGGACTGGGATCCGTCGTAATCAACCCCCAAGCCGCCGCCGATATCCAGATAGCCCATCGGCGCCCCCAGTTTGACCAGCTCGATGTAGATCTGGCTGGCCTCCCGCACGGCCCGCCCATGCACGCTCACCATCGAGATCTGCGAGCCAATGTGGTAGTGCAACAGACGCAGACAGTGCAGCTTGCCGGCCTCCCGCAGCCGTTCCACCACCTGCAACATCTCCGTGGCCGTGAGGCCGAACTTGGCCCGATCCCCAGCCGAGGTGCCCCAACGCCCGATCCCTTGGGCTGAGAGCTTGGCCCGCACCCCCAGGATGGGATCAATGCCCAGGTGCTCGGCAGCCTGCAGCACCAGCTCCAGCTCCTGCAGCCGCTCCAGGACGATGATGGGGGTGCGCCCCAGCCGCTGGGCCAAGAGAGCCGTTTCCATAAAATCGCGGTCTTTGTAGCCGTTGCAGATCAACAGAGCCCCAGGTGTATCCAGCAGAGCCAGGGCAATCAACAGCTCCGGCTTGGAGCCTGCCTCCAGCCCAAAGTGGTAGGCGCGACCGTGCTTGACCACCTCTTCCACCAGGTGGCGCTGCTGGTTCACCTTGACCGGGTAAACCCCCCGATAGACGTTGGGGTAGCCAAAGCGCTCGATGGCCTGCTGAAAGCTCTCGCAAAGCCGCCGCATGCGGTCGGCCACGATCTCGGGAAAGCGAATCAACAAAGGCAACTGCAAACCCCGCGCCACCAGATCCATCACCAGGTGGTACAGGTCGATGCCAGGTTCCTGCTGCTGTAGGCCCTGTGGGGTTACCTCCACATGACCGGCGGCGTTGATACGGAAGTAGGGATCCCCCCAACCGGAGATGCGATAGAGCTTTTCGCTGTCTCGCAGTGTCCAGGGAGAACGAGTCAAAGTCGGCATAGTAGTCCCCCAGATACCGAGATGTAAACAGCGCAGGATTTCTGCACAGAATCCACAATATATTGCTCTATTCCAAGATATGTCAAGATTTTTCCAAGGCAGGGGGGATCCGGCCCGAAACCGGCTAAGCCTTGCCAGATAAAGCTTTGGCCTGGGGATCCCTCTGCAGTTGCTGCAAAACTCAACTCTTTCATTCTCTTTCTTTCGCTGTTTTTCTTTGTTTTTCTCGAGCAAGCTCTGTTTTCCGTCTCTTGAGACAGAGACAGAGTTGGGATCCCCGTTTTTGCCGAAGCGCGCAGCGAACCCTGCGGGGATCGGCGACCAGTTGGTGAAGAGAAGAAGCCGACTTTTGCGGGAAGTTGCCCCCTCTGGTGCTTGCCAGAGCTAAAGATGGCAGCCCTTGACAGGGCTCCGTGGGCAAGACTAAGGATCGGGGCGGAGAGCTTGGAGCGCCTCAGCCATGGTTCAACTGCCCCGCTGCCGCCGTCGAGAAATGCTGCTGTCGTTGCTGGCTGCTGCCGGCCTAAGCGCCTGCCAACAGGGATCCCGTTCTGGCCAAGCCGGCGATGCTGTCCCTGTTGCCGACAGCCAGTCTTCCGGGGAGATTGTGTTGATCAACGGGGCTGGGGCTACCTTCCCGGCCCCTCTGTATTTGCGCTGGTTTTCCGACTACCGCCAGGTGGATCCCAAAGTGGAAATCAACTTCCAGCCGGTGGGCAGTGCCACCGGGATCCGCCAATTTATCGACCAGACGGTGGACTTTGCCGCCAGCGACGTGGCCATGACCGATGCCGAGATTGCCGAGGTGAAGCGGGGCGTGGTCATGATCCCGATGACAGCAGGCAGCATTGCCGTCGGCTACAACCTGCCCGGGATCCGCTCCGGCCTCAAGCTATCCCGCTCCGTCTTGGTGCAGATCTTCCGCGGCCAGATTACCCAGTGGCGGGATCCGCAGATTTTGGCCCTCAACCCCGATTTGGAGATCCCCGACCTGACCATCGCCGTCTGCTACCGCTCCGACGGCAGCGGCACCACCGACACCTTTACCCGCCACCTGGCCGCCATCGACCCCGCTTGGGCCGCCGAGATTGGTGTCGGCATGTCCCTGGAGTGGCCGGTGGGCATTGGGGTCAAGGGCAACGAAGGCATGAGCGCCCAGATGCTCTACAGCGAAGGGGTGATCGGCTATGTGGAATCGGTCTACGCCCGCGACCTGGATCTATCGGTGGCGGCCCTGGAAAACCGCCGCGGCGAGTTTGTCCTCCCCACCCCCGCAGCCTCGGCCCTGGCCCTGAGCGAAATCGAGCTGCCTGAGAACCTGCGGGCCTTTGAGCCGGATCCGTCCGGCGCCGGGGCTTATCCCATCGTCACCTACACCTGGATCCTGGCCTACCGCCAGTACCGGGATCCCGCTATTGCCACTGCCCTGCGGGCGGTGCTGCGCTGGGCCCTCAGCGAAGGACAAGCCCTGGCCGAAGCAATGGGCTACCTGCCCCTGGCCGAAACCGTTGTGGCCCGCAGCCTGGAAGCCCTGCAGCTTATCCAGAGCTAGCCGCCCTTGCCCCAACCGGCCCTGGAAGCAAGGCCCCGGCAGGTACGGAGATCCGTAACTGCTCTGCCTTCCAGTTGCCAGAAATGGGCGGCATTCTCGCCCTGACCGCAATGCCCTGCTGGTTAGGATCGGCCTAGGAAACAGCTAAATACCTGCTGAATTTTCACGGATTGGCTGCCCAAGCTACTTCATACAGCCTGGCGGCGGTAGCCGAGGTAACGTCTTGAACAAAAGGAGAACAAGGAGCCGATGGGAAAAGTTGTAGGAATTGACTTGGGCACAACCAACTCGGTTGTCGCCGTAATGGAAGGGGGTGTCCCCACCGTCATCGCCAATGCCGAGGGCACTCGCACCACGCCCTCGGTGGTTGCCTTCACCAAAGATGGAGAGCGCCTGGTAGGGCAGATGGCCCGCCGCCAGGCGGTGCTCAACCCCGAAAACACCTTTTATTCGGTCAAGCGGTTCATCGGGCGCAAGTACGATGAGCTGAATGCCGATTCCAAGCGGGTCTCTTACCAGGTGCGGCGGGATGAACGGGGCAATGTCAAGTTGTATGCACCCCGCTTGAACAAGGAATTTGCCCCCGAAGAGATCTCGGCCATGGTGTTGCGCAAGCTGGTGGATGATGCCAGCCGCTACCTGGGCCAACCGGTTACCCAAGCCGTCATTACTGTACCTGCTTACTTCAACGACTCGCAGCGGCAGGCCACCAAAGATGCCGGGAAGATCGCCGGCTTGGAAGTGCTGCGCATCATCAACGAGCCGACGGCGGCTTCTCTGGCCTATGGCTTGGACAAGCGCAACAACGAGACCATCCTCGTCTTCGACCTGGGCGGCGGCACCTTCGACGTGTCCATCCTGGAGGTGGGCGATGGGGTCTTTGAGGTGAAATCCACCAGTGGCGACACGCAGTTGGGAGGCGACGACTTCGACAAGAAAATCGTGGACTGGATGGCTGAGCAGTTCAAGCAAATGGAAGGGATCGACCTGCGGCAAGACCGGCAGGCCCTGCAGCGGCTGACGGAAGCCGCCGAAAAAGCCAAGATCGAGCTGTCCAGTGTCTCCGAGACCACCATCAACCTGCCCTTCATCACTGCCACTGCCGATGGTCCAAAGCACCTGGAGCTGAAGCTCTCCCGCGCCCAGTTTGAACACCTCTGCGCCGACCTGCTGGAGCGCTGCAAAGGGCCGGTGGAGCAGGCCCTGCGGGATGCCAAGCTCACCAAGGCCGACATCAACGAAGTGGTATTGGTGGGCGGCTCCACCCGCATTCCAGCGGTGCAGCGGCTGGTGAAGGAGCTGCTGGGCAAAGAGCCCAACCAGAGCGTCAACCCCGACGAGGTGGTGGCCGTGGGCGCTGCCATCCAGGCCGGTGTGCTGGCGGGCGAAGTTAAAGATGTGCTGCTGCTGGATGTCACCCCCTTGTCTTTGGGGGTGGAAACCCTGGGCGGCGTGGCCACCAAGCTGATCCCGCGCAACACCACCGTGCCCACCCGCAAGTCGGAGATCTTCTCCACCGCCGAAGATGGGCAGACCTCGGTGGAAATCCACGTGGTGCAAGGGGAGCGGGAGCTGGCCCGCGACAACAAGTCCCTGGGCCGCTTCAAGCTGGACGGGATCCCGCCGGCTCCCCGCGGTGTGCCGCAGATCGAGGTGACCTTCGACATCGACGCCAACGGCATCCTCAAGGTGACGGCCAGAGATAAGGGCAGCGGCAAGGAGCAGAGCATCTCCATCACCGGCGCCTCCACGCTGGATAGCAAAGAGGTGGAGCGGATGATTGCCGAAGCCGAGAAATACGCTGCCGAAGACCGCGCCCGCCGCGAGAAAATCGAGCGCCGCAACAAGGCCGACTCGCTGGCCTACCAGGCCGAGCGGCAGTTGAAGGAGCTGGGCGACAAGATCTCCTCCAGCAAGCGCAGCCAAATCGAGACCTTGGTGCGGGAGCTGCGGGACGCCATTCAACGGGAGGACGACAGCGCCATCCAGAGCAAAGAGCGGGAGCTGCAGGAGGCCCTCTACGCCATGAGCAGCGAGCTCTATCAACAGCCCGGCGCCGCTTCCAGCTCCACCTCTGGGACGACCTCTGGCGGCAGCGACGACGTCATCGACGCCGACTTCACCGAGACCAAGTGACGGCAGTGGGATCCCTCTGGGGCTCCTTATCCACAGCACCGATAATGAGGAAGGACGGGATAGGCGATGGCGTCTAGCCCGCCTTCTTCTCTTTTCGTCAACGGGTCGGAAGCCAACTGCTTGGTTTTTTGCCCATTCTCAGCAATTTGCCTGCGGACGCCTCCATGCAAAACTTCAAGGACTACTACAAGATTCTGGGGGTCAGCAAGACGGCCACCGCCGACGAGATCAAGCAGGCCTATCGGCGCTTGGCCCGGAAATATCACCCGGATGTTAACCCGAACAACAAAGCCGCCGAAGAGAAGTTTAAGGAGATCAACGAAGCCTACGAAGTTCTCTCGGATCCCGGCAAACGCAGGCAATACGACCAATTTGGCCAATATTATCAGCAGGGTGGGTTCCGTTCCCGGCGGGAGACCTATAGCCAGCCCTACGGCAGCCCTTTTGCCGATGCCCCCTTCAACGAAGACTTTGGATTTGGTGGGGGGGGTGTCGATTTCAGCCAATTTGACGATTTTCAAGATTTTATCGATCAACTGCTGGGCCGAGTGCGCAGCCAAAGCACAAACCGCAGCAGCGGCTTTTCCGGATCCAGCGACAACGCCAATTACGATGCTGAGGCCACCATTCAGCTCACCATCCCTGAAGCTTTCGAGGGGGGTAAGCGCCGCCTGCGGGTGGGCGGGGATCGCGTGCTCGAGGTCAACATCCCAGCAGGGATTACGCCAGGGAAGCGGATTCGCCTGCGCGGCCAAGGCCACCCCAACCCCAACGGCGGCGCCGGCGATCTGTACCTCAAGATCGAGCTGAAAGACCATCCCTTCTATCGCCTGGAGGGATTCGATGTTTACTGTGATCTGCCCATCAGTCCCAGCGAAGCGGTTTTGGGTGCCCAGGTGGAGGTGCCCACCCTGGATGGAGTGGTGAAGCTGCGGATCCCGCCTGGCATGCAGCCGGGGCGAAAGTTGCGGCTGGCGGAAAGGGGCTTCCCCAAGGGCAACGGAGAACGGGGGGATTTTTACGTGGTGGTGCAGATCCATTTGCCCACCCGTCTCTCTGATGAGGAACGGGAACTTTACGAAAAGCTGCAGCGGGTTCAATCCTACGATCCTCGGGCCGCCCTTAAGCTCTAGCAGTCGAGTGGGATCCCGGTGAAATCTGGCCGCGTCGGCGGGACGGGATTTGTCTGACCCTGGCTCCATTGCAGTTGCCGTAGGATGCCGCGCAACAAGGCCACCTCGGCCACGGTCAAGCCGGCCCGCTGGAACAGGGCGCGAAATTTGAGCATTTTGCGGCGGGCGGTGTGGGGGTGTAGGTAGCCGATCTGCAGCAACAGCGCTTCCAAATGTCCAAAAAAGCCTTCCAGCAGCTCGAAGGGAACGAGCCTTTGGGAGAGGGGCACAGAAGGGGCGGGGGGAGGGTTCTGGCAGATGAGGGTGCGCAGCTCGTAGCAACACATGCCCACCGCCTGGGCCAGATTTAAAGACGGGTAAACCGGATCGGTGGGGATCTGGATCTGGCGATGGCAGAGGGCCAGCTCCTCGTTGCTCAAGCCGCGATCTTCGGGGCCAAACACAAGGGCAGCAGGGCCGGCAGCCAGCAAGGCGGGGAAGGCTTGGCGAGGGGACTGGATTTGCCATTCGGGGGGGTAGGCTTGGCTGCGCCCTGTTGTCCCGAAAACTTGCACACACCCCTGCAGGGCTTCAGCCAAGGTTTGCACCGTCTGGGCTTGATGGAGCAGGTCTGCCGCATGCACGGCCATGGTGATCGCTTCCCTATCGAGGGGATCGCATTGGGGATCCACCAACACCCATTGCCGCAGGCCCATGTTTTTCATTACACGGGCAATGGCGCCGAGGTTGCGCGGCCCAGCCGGCTGCACCAACACGATGCGCACCTGCGCCAATTGCTCTTGAGCCCAGTGGGACGATGTCGGCATTGCTCAGAAGGAATCGCAGATAGGGATCACCTAAAGTAGAGGAGTTAGATCTTGTCATAAAGATTGTGCCGATGGGATCCGCCTACCGCTGTTGGCTGAGCTTGATTTGTCTGGTGTTGGTGGGATGCTGCTGGGGATCCCCGGCGTTGGCTGCCCATTCGTTGCTCTCCACGGCAGCAGAGCCGGCGCAGGTGGCTCCATCCTCTCAGTCTCTGGTAGAAGCGCGACAACGGCTGGAAGCAATTGCCGCGGCGATGCGCTCGATCCGCCTGTGTAGCCGTCCTAACTGCCGTTACCGCGATATCTCGGTAGAAGTGCGGCCTGTGGCAGGAGCCGAGTCGCCAGAGTACGAGGGCCGCATCGACGCCACCCTCGACCGCCCCTCCGGCAGCTTGGACAGGGCCCACTACCGGCTGCGGTTTCGGGAGGGACGCTGGCAGTTGCTGGGCGGCGAAGAGGTTTCTGATGTTTCCTCCTTTTTCTTTGAGGGAGATACCTACGAGGTGTTCAGCAGCTACGGTAGTCGCAAAGCCAAATTGGCGGATGCCAGCAGCAGCCTGCGGGTGGGCTACCGGGAGCTGTACTACCGCGTTTTCGACCAGGGCCAAGAGCGTCTGCCATAGGAGTGGGGAGCAGTTATGAGAGACCAACAGCACACCTTGGCCAGCTCCATTGCCCTGGAAGGGGTGGGCCTGCACACCGGTCTGCCCGTGCGCTGTAGCCTGCATCCGGCCCCTGCCGGCAGCGGTCGGGTCTTTGTGCGGGTGGATCAACCGGGATCCCCTGAGATCCCGGCCCGCTTGGGATCCCTGGCTCCTGCCCCTCTCTGCACCTTGCTGCAGCAGGGATTTGCTCAGGTGCAGACGGTGGAGCACCTCTTGGCCGCCCTCTACATCTTGGGCATCGACAACTGCCGCATCGAAGTGGCGGGGCCGGAGCTGCCGCTCTTGGACGGCTCTGCCTTACCTTTTGTGCAGGCCATCGCCCAGGCCGGGATCCTGGCCCAAGACCAGCCGGCACAACAGGGGGTGATCCGGGAGCCGGTTACCGTCTGGGCAGGGGAAGCCTTTGTCAGCGCCTTGCCCCACCCCGTCACTCGCTTTACCTATGGCATCGATTTTGCCGATTGCCCCATTGGCCAACAGTGGCTGAGCTGGCGGGAGAACAGGGCGGATTTTGTCCAGTCCATCGCGCCGGCCCGCACCTTTGCCCGCCAACAGGACGTAGAGCGGGCCCGCCAACAGGGGCTGATCCAGGGGGGCAGCCTGGAAAATGCTATCGTTTGCAGCCAAACCGAGTGGTTGGGGCCGTTGCGCTTCCCAGATGAGCCGGTGCGCCATAAGCTGATAGATTTACTAGGAGATCTCAGCTTGTTGGGCTGCCGCTTGCAGGGGCACATTGTGGCCTACAAGGCGGGCCACGCCCTGCACCACCGTTTGGCCGAGCAGTTGCTCCAGAGTGGATCCCTGCAGGTGGAGCCAGCTCAAGAGCAACCAAGGGATCCCCTTTGCCTGGGTGGGGTGGAATCTCGCTCTTCGTTTTGAGAGGGAGCCCGGCTTCTGGGATGGGTGAAAAGTTCTTGGGCCTGCTGCAATTTCTCTGTGCGGCCTTGCTTCTGCTTCAAGGCTCTCCCATGCGGGTTTTAAGGTTTGTCTTCCGGTTCTGTGGGTTACCATGTCTTCTGATGTCTCTCCTCCTCCTCTCCTCTCGGCTGAAGCAGCTGCTCAGTTGGCAACCGCTCCCCCCGTCTTCACAACGGAGCAAATCCTAGAGATCCTGCCCCACCGCTATCCTTTTTTGCTCGTGGATCGCGTGGTGGAGTACCAACCTGGGCAACGGGCGGTGGGCCTGAAGAACGTCACCTTCAACGAGCCCTTTTTCCAGGGGCATTTCCCCAACCGACCGATCATGCCCGGCGTTCTCATCGTCGAGGCCATGGCGCAGCTGGGGGGGATCGTGTTGACCAAGTTGCCCGATGTGGCCGGGCGCTTGGCCCTCTTTGCCGGCATCGATGGCGTTCGCTTTCGCCGTCCGGTGTTGCCGGGGGATCAACTGCTGCTTTCTGCCGATTTGCTCACCATCCGGCAAAAACGCATCGGCAAAATGTTTTGCCGCGCTCAGGTAGGAGGGCAACTGGTAACCGAAGGGGAGCTGATGTTCTCCTTGGTGGATTGATCACAGCGGCCAGCCGAGGAAGGCTCTGGGCGCGGCTGTCAAAGGACTCCGTCCCGCTAGCGCGAACGGCGCAGCGGCGACTTGTCGCCAGGAGACCCTGCTAAAGTGTTGAGATAGGGAGATGGCTCATTCCCGTCCAGATCGGGTAAACATGTTGCTGCGCAAGGTTGAGGTGGCAGTGTCTGATCTCCCCCGAACCTCAATCATCATTCGCAGGGTTGGGAGCGTAACCACAGTTGCTGGCTAGGTTGGACATGAGTTCGTTGGCTTCAGCGGGATCCACTCCCAACGTTTCTGCAAGTGCGCCGCACCGCCCACGCATCCACCCCACGGCGGTGATCCATCCGAAAGCTGAGTTGCACGAGACGGTTCAGGTTGGCCCCTATGCAGTTATTGGCGAACATGTGCGCATTGGTGCCAACACGGTGGTGGGGGCCCACGTGGTGATCGATGGCTGGACAGACATTGGCGAGGACAACCAGATTTTTCCGGGAGCGGTGCTGGGCACGGAGCCGCAGGATCTGAAGTACAGCGGCGCGCCCTCTCAGGTGGTGATCGGCAGAGGCAACCGCATCCGCGAGTTCGTCACCATCAACCGGGCCACCAATGAGGGGGAGGCCACCCTGATCGGCGACAACAACCTGCTGATGGCCTACGCCCATGTTGCCCACAACTGCGTCATCGAAAATCAGGTGGTGATTACCAATGCTGTTTCCTTGGCCGGCCACATCCACATCGAGTCGCAAGCCCGCATCGGCGGTATGGTTGGGATCCACCAGTTCACCCGCATCGGGCGCCTGGCCATGGTGGGGGCAATGAGCCGGGTGGACCGCGACGTGCCGCCTTACCTGTTGGTGGAAGGGCATCCGGCCCGCATTCGCGGCCTCAACTTGGTGGGGTTGCGGCGAGCCAAAGGGATGGAGGGATCCCTGCCGGCCTTGCGGCAAGCCTATCGGCTGCTATACCGTTCTGGTTTGCCCCTAGAAAAAGCGCTGCAAACCCTGCGCAGCAGCCTCCGCAGCGAGGGGGGGTGCTGCATCTGTTCCCTGCAGGGCAAAGAATGGGTGGATGAGACGGGATCTTTACAACACCTGCTGCAATTTTTGGAAGATTCCCTTTCCCAACCCCAACGGCGTGGACCCCTGCCGGCCCTACGCGGGAGAGGGGAAGAGTTGCCAGAGCTGGGTGATTAAGGATCGCAGGTGAGCCATCTGTTTGTGTGCACAGGCGAGGTCTCAGGGGATCTGCAGGCCGGCCATCTCATTCGCGAGCTGCTGCGCCAACGCCCGCACCTGCGCATCACCGCGGTCGGGGGAGAGGAGATGGCTGCTGCCGGAGCCCGGCTGCTGCACCGCACCACCGAGATCAGCTCCATCGGCATCCTGGAAGCTCTCCCCTTCGTCGGCCCTGCCCTCTGGACAGAGTGGAAAATTCGCCGCTTTTTGGCCCAAGACCCGCCGGATGTGGCTGTGCTGGTGGACTACATCGGCGTCAACAGCCGCATTGCCCCTCTGCTGCAGCGGCGGCAGATCCCCGCCGTGTACTACATTGCCCCCCAGGAATGGGTCTGGTCGCCCAACAGCCGCCTTACCTACCAACTGGCCCAGCAGATGCGGCTGATGCTGGCGATTTTCCCTGAGGAAGCCCGCTACTACGCCGCGGCAGGAGCCCACGTGCAGTATGTGGGCCATCCCCTGTTGGATATTCTGGCCGCTGTACCCAGCCGTGCTCAAGCCAGAGCCCAGTTGGGGATCCCGGCCGAAGCCACGGTGGTGGTGGTGGTGCCGGCTTCGCGGCGGCAAGAGCTGCGCTCGGTTTTGCCTGTTCTGCTCCAGGCAGCTCAGTTGTTGCAAGCTCACCTGCCCCAGGCGCAGTTTTGGGTGCCCTTGGCCTCGCCCCGTTTTGCCGCCCCGATTGCCCGGGCTGCCCGCCGTCTTGGGCTCAACCTCACCCTTTTGGATCCCCAAGCCCTGCCCTTCTTCTCGCCCCACAAAGCCCATCACCTTGCTTTGGCAGCGGCTGACTTGGTGCTGGCCAAGTCCGGCACGGTGAACTTGGAGACGGCCATCTTGGGGATCCCACAGGTGGTGATCTACCGCCTCAACCCGCTCACCTTTTGGCTGGCCCGCCACTGGCTGAAGGTGTCGGTGCCCTTTATGTCTCCCCCCAACTTGGTGCTGATGCGCCCCATTGTGCCGGAATTGTTACAGGAGCAGGCCCAGCCGGAGCAGATCGCCCAACTGGCGCTGGAGCTGCTGACCCGGAAGCAAGCCCAACTGCAAGCCGACTATGCCGCGATGCGGGCGGCCCTGGGAGAACCCGGCGTTCTCGCCCGCGCCGCCAAGGCCATCCTAGAGGTGTTGGATGGCAAGTAACTCCGGCAACTCAGCACCGGGGAACGGCCAGGGCTGCTGTTGGAGCTCTTTAACAGGCCTATCCCAGGGATCGCTTGCCCTGGCGGTTTTGATGGACTAGGCTGAAGTCAGGGTAGGGATCGGTTTGTGCGCAAAAAGCCTAAGTGCTTCGCAGGCCAGCGGCCAACTTTGTGGAGTGAATGTTGTGCAATCCCCAGTTGTTCTCAATTCCGAACGCCCATTGCCAAATGTTTCGCCGACGGTACTGTTGGCGGACGACGACCCATTCATACTAAAGTACTTGGCTCTTTTGTTGAGCCATGAGGGCTATTGGGTGGCGGAGGCCGAAGACGGTGAGCAAGCCTTGCAGCTTTTTGCTCAAACTCAACCTCAGATAGCTCTCCTGGATGCCCTCATGCCCGGCTTAGACGGGTTCGAGTGTTGCCGCCAACTACGGGCTTTGGATGCGGATCTGCCCTGCTTGATGATCACCTCACTCGAGGATCAAGATTCCATCGACAAAGCCTTTGCTGCCGGAGCCAGCGACTACGTGACCAAACCCGTTTACTGGCCGGTGATGCGTCAGCGCATCCGCTACCTGCTCAAAGGCCGTCAGACACTGGTAAACCTGCGCCAACAGGCGGCCCGCGAACAAGCTCTGAACCGGGTTGTGCGGGCCATTCGCGCTGCTTTGCAGTTGGATCAGATCTTTGCTGTGGCCACCCGTGAGATTTGTCATCTGCTGGAGGCGGATCGGGTGAGCATCAGCATCTATCGGCCTCAGCAACAGCATTGGCGCATCATCTCCGAGTACTCCACTCAGCCGAATCACTATTTGGGCTGTCTCATTCCCGATGCCGAAAGCCCCATTGCCCAACAGTTGAAGCAAGGGAAGGTAGTGTTGCTGGAAGCAGCCGACCAGGCTGAAGGTTGGGCCTACATTGCTTCCATGGCCAAAGCCTATCCCGGCAGTTGGCTGTTGGTACCCCTCTACGGCGGCGAAAGCCCCGCATTTGGCCCGGCCCACCTCACCCTGTGGGGCAGCTTGTGTCTGCAACTGAAAACAACGCGCCCCGGCTGGTTAGCCACTAGTCAGGATCTGATCTTGGCCTTGGCCGATCACCTCTCCATCGCCATTCAGCAGGCGGAACTGTTCCAACAGATCCAGGAGCTCAACCGCACCCTGGAAGAAAAGGTACAAGCCCGCACTGCCCAACTGGATCGGCAGGTGCAGGAATTGCAGCGGCTGGATCACCTAAAAAATGATTTCCTCAGCACAGTGTCCCACGAGCTGCGCACCCCTCTTGCCAACATGAAAATGGCCATCCGCCTGCTCAGCGCTGTCCTGCTGCCTGACCGGGGCACTGCCAAATCCCCGGATCCGGCCAAGATCTCTCAGTACTTGAAAGTGTTGGACAACGAATGTGAGCGGGAGATCAAACTGGTCGAGGATCTGCTGGAACTGCAGCGGTTGGAGGTGCTCAAAGGACTCCGTCCTGCTAACGCGAACGGCTCACAGCAGCCCTGCTGGTTGGCGTTGCAAAAGTGGTTGCCCCAAATTGCGGAGCCCTTCGCTCAAGATGCCTACCGCCGCCATCAGCACTTCAGCCTTGGGATCCCTCCCGAACTGCCCGCCATTTCTACCCTGCCGGAGGTGCTCAAGTCGGTGCTGGCCGAATTGCTGAGCAATGCTTGTAAATTTACCCCTGCCGAGCACCAGATCAGCCTACAGGTCGCCAACCATTCCGATCACCTGGAAATCCAGG
This sequence comes from Synechococcus sp. H55.11, assembly GCF_047462475.1. Classification (NCBI taxonomy): domain Bacteria; kingdom Bacillati; phylum Cyanobacteriota; class Cyanophyceae; order Synechococcales; family Synechococcaceae; genus Synechococcus; species Synechococcus sp. H55.11. The sequence goes on along the minus strand of NZ_JANSJI010000112.1, from coordinate 11,241 downwards.
TCCTCAACACCGGCGTCACCATTCCCCCAGAAGAACAAAAGCGAGTCTTTGAGAAGTTCTATCGGGTGCCCAGCGCAGATCCCTGGCGGCAAGGGGGGACGGGGCTGGGGCTGGCCCTTGTGCTACAGCAGGTGAGCCTGCTGCAAGGAAGCATTCACCTCAGCAGCGAGGCAAATCGCACCTACTTTACCTTGCGGCTGCCTCTGGTTCTCTCTGCGCCTGACCAAGACAAGCCGGCTCAGCCTAGGGTGTAGGTGTTGGGGTGGCCGGCTTGGATTCTTGCAAAACTTCTTGCAAGCGCACGCGAACCCGCTGGTTGAGGATAGGATTTTCGTTCGCCAAGGTCATCAATTCGCGGTATTGCAGCACCGTCAGCCCTTGCTGCTCGACAATGCGGCTGGCTTGGGTTTCCGTGCGCTGCATAATTTGCTCATATTCCTCTTCGTTCTGGGTTTCCCGCAGTTGAGCACTGGCTTCCCGAATCAGGGGATCCAACTCCAACAAAATCCGCACCAACTGTTCCACCTGAGCATCGGTGACTTGCTCTGGGGTCAGAGTCGGAGATGCCAGAGGGCTGGGAGTTGCGGGGGTCTCAGTCGGAGAAGCAGTCGCAGCAGGACTGGGCAGCGGGGTTGCTCCCTGTGCCCAAACCGGCAGGGATCCCAAGCTGAGTCCCAGACCCACCAGCAATGCGAATTTCATCATGCCCAAAACTCCCTAGACCTAGACGAGGTTTACCCGAGCCTTTGAGGTGCAGCTAAAGCTAGGCTAGCAAGATGCCTGTGTTCCGTCTGATCGCTTCAGCGCAGTCCTGGAAACCCAGCAAACTCATCAAGCTTCTTTGCCGGTCACTTGGATCGGGATCTAATCCCTACGGTACCAGAACCTCTCACCCCTTGGCTGGGCACTCAGGACAGACCCGCGAAAGGGCTATATGGATCTGCTGTGGATCTCTTGTAGAAACAAGAAGTTAGCTGTACAGTCTTAGTACACTGCCCGAGAGCAGACCCTTCCTCTTCTCGGTCGAGCAGTTCCAAACTGGCAAAGTCGGCAACTGACTCAGCACTTCAACCCAAAAGAGGTTGATTTGAAACTGAGTTTAGGTATATATTCTGTTGAGCACCGTTTCTACTAATGTTAAGCTGGAGCTCAGATTTGATGAGAGTCTCCTGCGTTGGCAGCTGATTTTCTCTACAGTTGCCAGAGGCAGTGGATTCGCTTCAAGATTGAGCCTAGCAACCACTCAACTTGTCAGCTCTCTTCGCAGGCAGTTTTTGGGGATTTTCACTCAGAGGACGCTTCCCCACGGGAGTTTGGGGATGGTGTTCGAGTTGCCCTCCCGCCGAGCAAAAGGAAGTTGCTGGTTTATGGTTTATTGTTCTTGTAAAGAAGAATAACAAAAATGGGTAAAAGTTATTGATTTTCTTAAGCAGTGCTGATATATTCCCTTTGCGGTTGTTCGGTCATCCCTCTACAGGAGGCTTACATTGGTTAGGAGAAGAAAGCGTAAGAGCCGCCGTCGTCTGGAAGGGCGCAAGATTTTAGATCATATCCCTCAATTTAATTTGGACAGTGGTGAGGAGAAGTCTGTAACTGCTGCTCGCAGATATATTCAGGAAAATTCTATTCAGCCGCCTGCGCTGATTTTGGTACGGCGCAATGAGCATACGATTGATCGGTTTTTTTGGGCGGAGAAGGGGTTATTTGGTGCGCAATATGTCGAGGAGAACCACTTCCTTTTTCCCAGCCTGCGGGCTTTGCTAGCGGAAGTTGCGGCTGAGAAGCCGGAGAAAAAATCCTCGAAGGCTCTTGCAACTGCCGCCCGCTAGTTGCTGGCTGCTTTTCCCCACAGCAGGCAGTTGGGAGACTTTGAATGGCGTGGAGCTCCGGATGCCTCATGGCCCAAGTTCGACCTGCTGGTGGCAGCGGGAGGGTCACGCGCTACCCTACAAGGGATCCCGTCGGAGATGCCGGATGAGCCGACTGCCTCAAACCACTGCCCATGTGCAGATTACCCGCCGCTCTTGGCAGGAGGGTGCCATCGAAGGGGAAGTCAACGCCAACGGTTGGGTTTGGCGCTTCTGCTGGTGCTTTCGGGCCGGGGAGCTGAAGGTGGAACCTTCTGTGGGGCGGGCTTTGATTTGTGAGCCCTTGAGCCGTTTTCTGGAAAAATCGGACTATCTGCTGGAACCCGGCAGCAACTACTCGTTTGTGATTCGCAGTAGCCTGTAGGTTTTCCCGAGAAGGACTCCCTCCTGCTACGGCAACGGGAGGGAGCTTCTGCCCAGCAGCAGCGATCGCCGCCGGCCAGGGCACCTGCTAGAGTAACCGGCAATTCAGGGATCCCTGAGAAGAAATGGGAGGGCTGGCCAGGATGGAGGTGGAGACAAGCGTCCTGAGGCGGATGTTGGGTATCTACGGCAGCCCCAAGATGGGCACTTTGCTGCTGCTGGGGTTTTCGTCGGGTTTGCCGCTGCTGTTGATCAACTCCACCCTCAATGCCTGGCTGACCCAAGCGGGCTTGACCACCATTGCCATCGGCTTGTTTAACCTGCTCAATTTGCCCTACTCGTTCAAGTTTCTCTGGTCGCCTATTCTGGATCGGTTTCTGTTGCCGGCACCGGGATCCCTGCGGGGCAGTCGGCGGCGGGGGTGGATGGCCCTGACCCAGGTGCTGTTGCTGCTCAGCATCGGGCTGCTGGGTTTTCAAGATCCCACCCAAACCTGGCTAGAAACCTTGGGCTGGGAGGAGCTGGCCCAGACTTGGCCGGGCATCACGGTTTTCACCCGCCCGATCTTTCTGGTGGGGTTCCTGGTGGCTTTTTTGAGCGCCTCTCAGGACATCGCGGTGGACGCCTACCGCACCGACATTTTGGCAGAGCGGGAGATGGGGGCAGGGGTAGCCATTTTCGTATTTGGCTATCGCATCGCGCTGCTGGTCAGCAGTGGTGTGAGTTTGATCTTGGCGGACTACTTGCCCTGGTGGCAGGTGTACGGGATCATGGCGCTGCTGATGTCGATTGGGGTGGTTACCTCATTTTTGGCCCCCGAGCCGGAAAACAGTGCCCTCAAACCTACCTCGCTGCGGGCGGCCATTATCGAGCCGTTTCAATCTTTTTGGCGGCACCGCTTGGCCTGGGCGATCCTGCTGTTCGTGGTCTGCTTCAAGTTGCCGGATAGCTTGGCGGGGCAAATGACCCCCACGTTTTTGTTGCAGACGGGGTTCAGCACCAGCGATCTGGGCATCATCCGCAGTTGGATAGGCTTGTTGGCCACCTTGGTGGGGGCTTTTGTGGGGGGAGAGTGGGTCAGCCGCGCCGGCACCTACCGCTGTCTGTTCATCTTCGCGGCCCTGCAGGGGATCGGCAATTTGGGCCTGGGAGCCATTGGGTTGGTGGGGCAAAACTATCCGCTGCTGGTGGGGGCAACCCTTTTCGACAACATGGCCGGGGGCATGGGCACGGCTGCTTTCCTGGCTTTTTTGATGAGCCTCTGCGATCGGCAATTTAGCGCCACCCAGTACGCTCTGCTCACCAGCGTGTTTGCCGTGGGAGGAACCTTGGCCGGGGCCATGTCGGGCTATTTGGCGGCTGCGGTCAATTGGCCGCTGTTCTATTTGATTACAGCGATGACAGCCGCTCCGGCGATGGTGCTCTTGCTGTGGCTCGGCCCACCTGAGGAGTTAGGGATGGACGTAACAAACCGCTGATGGCCGCCTACAGCGCAGCCCCGATTTTGGCGGCCAGGTCCACCAGCCGCGCGGCATAGCCGTACTCGTTGTCGTACCAGGAGAGCACCTTCACCGTGCGATCTCCCAGGGTCAGGGTGGATTCCAAGTCCACAATCGAGGAGTGAGGATCCCCAACGATATCCGCCGATACGATCTGCGGTGGGGCAATGGCCAGGATGCCGCGCATCGGGCCTTCTGCCGCCTCGACAAACGCTTGATTGACTGCTTCTTTGGTGATGGGCTGCTCGGTGCGCACCACAAAGTCCACGATCGAGCCGGTCAGGGTGGGCACCCGCAGCGCCAGCCCGTCCATCTTTCCTCTCAGGGCAGGCAAAACCTCGGCAACTGCCGTGGCCGCCCCGGTTGTGGAAGGCACAATCGACACCGCCGCCGAGCGGCCCCGCCGGTAGTCCTTGGGATCCGGGCGATCCACGATGGCCTGGGTGGCGGTATAGGCGTGGCAGGTGGTGAGAAAGCCTGTCTCGATGCCAAAGCGATCCAGCAAGACCTTAGCCAACGGCGCCAGACAGTTGGTGGTACAGGAGGCGTTGGAGACGATGTGGTGCCGCTGCGGGTCGTACTGGTCGTCGTTGACCCCCATCACCACCGTCAGGTCGGGGCCTTTGGCGGGAGCAGAGATGATCACTTTTTTGGCGCCGGCCTCCAGGTGTTTGGCGGCCCCATCTCGTTTGGTGAATAAGCCGGTGGATTCCACCACCAGGTCAACCCCCAGATCCTTCCAAGGCAGTTGGGCCGGATCCCGTTCTGCCAAAACCCGGACTTTGTGGCTGCCGATTTGCAAGTGGCCATCCACGGCGCTGACGGTCTGGGGCAGGCGCCCATAGGCCGAGTCGAACTGAAGCAGATAGGCCAGGTTTTCCGGCTCGGTCAGATCGTTGACGGCTACCACCTCCAGCTCCCGGTCGGGGGACGGAGTCCTTTCCGGCTGAGACAGCAGCACCCGCAAGAAAGCCCGCCCAATGCGACCAAATCCGTTGATGGCTACCCGTGTGGTCATCGCAGTCCTCCGGTGTCAGTTCCTTATGATGGGTTGATGGATGCGGCAAGGGGAAGGCTGACCCCCAAAGATAGGGTAAAAGAAGAACGGGATCCCTGCTGCTTTTGCACCCCAGATCTCCAGATTTGCGCTAGAGACTTGCGATTAGATTAACCCAAGAAGTTGCCGGCAGAGGAAATCCGGATGAAGGTATTGCTGACCAACGATGACGGCATCGAGGCGGCGGGGCTGGCCCAGCTCAAGCTGGCCCTCGGCTCCCTTGTTGCAGAAGAACACTGTTGGATTGTGGCCCCCCACCAGGAGCTTTCCGGCTGCAGCCACCAGGTGACGACGCGACGACCGTTTCGGGCCTCTGCCCGCGGCGAGCGCACCTTTGCCGTTGAGGGATCCCCTGCCGACTGTGTGCGGGTGGCCCTATTCAAACTGGCTCCATCCGTAGATTGGGTGCTTTCCGGCATTAACGAGGGGGGAAACCTGGGAACGGATGTGTACTTGTCCGGCACGGTGGCAGCGGTGCGGGAAGCGGCGCTGCGTGGGATCCCGGGGATCGCCATTTCCCAATACCGAGCAGGGGGCAAACCCATCGACTGGGAACAGGCGCGGCGCTGGACCTGTGCCATTTTGGCGGAGCTGATGGAACAACCCCTGCCCAGCGGAGCGTTTTGGAATGTCAACTTGCCCCACCTGCCACCTGGATCCCCTCTGCCGGAGCGGGTTTACTGTCCCCTCTGTACCCAACCTCTGCCCCTCGATTACGCCGTGGAGGCAGAAGACAATGGGGTAGAGTCATTGTGGTTTCGCTATCAGGGCCGCTATGCGGATCGCGCCCGCGATCCCCAAGCCGATACCGACATCTGCTTCTCCGGTCGGGTGGCCATCACTCAAGTGCAACTGGTCTCAGGAGTTTCCGCCTGAGGGGGCAAGGTTGCGGGCAATGGTTCTCAGCCGTTGTAGCCGCAGCGCCGTCAGGATATCGCTGGGATCCAACTTGAGAACCTGTTCCAGAGCATCCGCCAGGTGTTGAGCCGCCTCTTGGCGGCTGTAGCCGCGAAACTGGGCGCGGCGCAGGGCAAATTCATCGGCATCGAAATGGGCGCTCTCCCGGTTCAGGTTTTGCCAGATCTGCTGAATCGAGAGGGCTGTGATGCCACCCGCCAAGAGAGCGGAAAAAGGGTGCTGCAAAGAGAGCTCCGCCACAGTGGTGATGCCCCCCAGCAAAGCCAGCGACTGGTAAAATCCCGGCTGCAGCCAGTTGCGATTGCCCAGCCAACCCACCTCGCGCAGAAACAACAGATCCCGCTGGGGACGTGGGATCTGTTGCCAACGGCGAAAATCGATGGCGATCGTGCCCTGGGGCTGCCAAGGGGCCTTGCGGCGGGAGACCAGCAGGGCTTCACCCCCGAAGTTGGGCACGACGCTGACCAAGGGTCGGAAGGAGGCGGGAAGCAGATCCCGCAGTCGTTCGGTCTCTTCCTTTTCAAAGGGTTTGAAGTCTGGGCGGCTGGTCATGGCCTCACCTGCTGGGAGCACTGGGGTGGAGAGCCCGCCTGAAACCCAGGCCCTGCTGCGGCCCCAAACACCACAGCCCTGTGCAGAACCGGTGCGCAGCTAGTTTACCTTATCTCCGGGCCGACCGTGAACGCTCTGCAGCCTGATCCAGGTTGCGTAGACTGGGAAGGAAAGACTATCTTCCTTCATCCTCAGCCCATGACCTTCTCAGCCCAGCCGGAACCCCAAGTGCAGGGCAAGGGGCAGAGCGTTGTCAGCCCTCTCTACACCTATGCCTTCTTCCCGCAGCCGGATCCGCAGCTTTTGTCCTTCATCCGGCAAACCGAGGGGATCCATCAGCCGGTACAGGTGTTTGCCCCGGTGGGGAGCCGAATTGCCGCCGCTGTGGAGCCGATGCGGGATCCAGAGGCGTTGCAAGCTTCGGATGAGGTGCTGGTGCGTTCTGCCCTGCGCCACGATCAGGTGCTCTGCCGGCTGTTTGCCCAGATGCCGCTGCTGCCCCTGCGCTTTGGCACCTGCTTTCTCTCGGCAGAAAAGCTGGGATCCCATCTGCTGGCGCGGCAGGCAGAGTACGAACAGGTCCTCGCGGCCATTGGGGGAAGGGCCGAGTACTGTCTGAAGGGAAGGATTCGGCCTCAGCCCCAGCCGGAGCCGCAGCCATCTCTGAGCGGGACGGCCTATCTGTTGGCCCGCAAGCAAGCCTATTTGCAGCAACAGCAAGCCCAAGCGCAGCAAGAGCAGGAGCTGGCGGCCCTGCAGCAACTTTGGCCCTCTACTTGGCCTGTGCAAAAGGGGGATCCCCAGCCGGGCGAACGCTTGCGGCTTTACATTTTGCTCACCCCTGCCGAACGGGAAACGGCGGCCCAGCTTACCCAAACCTGGCTGGCGCAGCACCCCGATTGGCAACTGGACTGGAGCCCCCCTTTGCCCCCCTATCACTTTGTGGGTGCCATAGGGGACAGATGCTAGACTCCGACTCCTGGGTGATCGGCACCGTTTATCGTAGTAGTGGTGAGGGGAGTTTTCTGGTTCAAGGTCGGCAGCAGGCAAGAGGAGCGGTTGTGGTCTATCGAGTTGGGCTATTGGGGCTGGGCACGGTCGGCACGGGTGTTGTGCAAATGCTGCAGCAACCGCAGCACCCTCTCCTACAGGCGGTCGAGATTGCGGCAGTGGGGGTGCGCTCCCTGGATAAGCCGCGGCAAGTGCGGATCCCACCTGAGCGCTTGACCACCAATCTGGAGCAGATCGTCTCGGATCCGGAAATCGATGCGGTGATCGAGCTGATGGGGGGCCTGGAGCCGGCCCGCAGCCTGATCCTGAAGGCCATTGACCACGGCAAGCCGGTGATCACGGCCAACAAAGCGGTGATTGCCCGCCATGGGGAAGAGATCTTTCAAGCTGCCGCCCAGGCCGGGGTGGCGGTGCTGCTGGAAGCGGCGGTGGGCGGCGGGATCCCCATTGTGCAGGCTTTGCAACACTCCCTGCGGGCCAGCCGCATCCAGGCGGTCTGGGGCATCGTCAACGGCACCACCAATTTCATCCTCAGCCAGATGGCCCAGCAGGGCAGCTCCTTTGCCGAGGCGCTGGCCCAGGCCCAGGCCCGCGGCTACGCGGAAGCGGATCCCAGCGCCGATGTGGAAGGGTGGGATGCCGCCGACAAAATCGCCATTCTGGCCGGCCTCGCCTTTGGGGTGGCGGTGCCGCGGGAAGCCATCCCCTGCGAAGGGATCCGCAACATCAGCTCCACCGACATCCGCTATGCCCGCGAGTGGGGCTACACCTTCAAGCTCCTGGCCATCGCCCAAAGGGCCGCCGCCCAGGGATCTGAGACGGCCTTGGATGTGCGCGTCCACCCTACTCTGCTGCCGGTTACCCACCCGCTGGCCAACGTCCACGGCGTGGACAACGCCGTCTGGGTGCAGGGGGATCCCCTGGGGCAGGTGGTGCTCGCCGGCCCAGGGGCGGGACAGGGGCCGACCGCCAGCGCCGTGGTTGGGGATTTGCTCACCCTCCGGGCCCACCTGCAAACCGGGGCCTATCTGCCCAATCCTCTATGGGGGTTCTTCGGCAGGGCTGCCGCTTTGCTCCCGCTGGCGGAATTGGAGTCGGAGTTTTACGTGCGGGTGTTGGCCCAGGATCAGCCGGGGGTGATGGGGGCGATCGGCACCTGCTTTGGCCGCCACCGGGTTAGCCTGGAGAGCATTACCCAAAAAGAGTGCCACCAGGAGCAGGCGGAGATCGTCATCCTCACCCACACCGTCCGCGAGGCCGATTGTCGGCAGGCGCTGGCCGAGATCCAACAGCTTCCCCAGGTGGCCGCGATCCCCAGCCTGTTTCGCGTGCTGCGTTGATTGCTTTCAGGAAACCCATAGGAACCGCGATGATGGACAGCTTGGAAGCGGCAGTCAATCCCTCAACTGAGCCTCTGACCCACTTGTGGGAACGGGCTGAGGTGGTGGTCATTGGAGCGGGCATCAGCGGCCTGACCCTGGCGCTACGCCTGCGGCAGGGCCGCTCCGCTCAGCCGGTGCTCTTGGCCGAGGCCAGCCCTCGTGTCGGCGGCTGCATCTCCACCCAATCCAAAAACGGCTACCGCTGGGAAGAAGGCCCCAACAGCTTTACCCCCGTCCCCCCTCTGCTCAACCTCATTGCCGAGGTGGGCCTGGCCGAGCAACTGGTGCTGGCGGATGCCAAGTTGCCCCGCTACATCTACTGGGAGAAAGAGCTGCTGCCGGTGCCCCTCAGCCCTTCTGCAGCCATTGGCTCGCGGCTGTTGAGCGTGGGCGGCAAGCTGCGGGTTTTGCAGGGGTTGTTGGGGTTTGTCCCGCCGCCGCCAGGGCGCGAGGAAACGGTGCGGCAATTCTTCCGGCGACAACTGGGATCCGAGGTGGCAGAACGCTTGGTGGAACCTTTCACCTCAGGGGTGTATGCGGGGGATCCGGATCAGCTCAGCGCCTTGGCCGCCTTTCCCCGCGTGGCCGGCTTGGAAGAGCGCTACGGCAGCCTTTTTGCCGGCGCGCTGCAGGCTTTGCGCCACAGACCCCAGCCCTCTCCTGTGGCCATCCAGCCCCCACCCCAACGTGGCCAACTGGGCAACCTGCGCCAAGGGCTGCAGCAGTTGCCGGAAGCGATAGCCCAAAAGCTGGGGGACAGCCTGCGGCTGGGCTGGCGGGCTGTGCAGCTCAAGCGGGATGAGATGGGCTATTGGGTGGGCTTTAAGACCGCCGAGGGATCCCGCTGGGTGGTTGCCCGGCAGGTGGTGCTGGCTCTTCCCGCGCCTGAAGCTGCCTCGCTGTTGCAGGAGCTCAACCCCCCAGCCAGCCGGCTCTTGGCCGGGATCCCCTATCCGCCGGTGGCGGTGGTGGCTTTGGCCTATCCCCAAGAGGCTCTGCCGCAGCCGTTGCGGGGGTTTGGCCATTTGATCCCGCGCTCCCAGGGTTTGCGCACCCTGGGCACCATCTGGGCCTCCTGCCTTTTCCCAGAGCGGTCTCCCCAGGGCTATCACTGCTTCCTCAGCTTCATCGGCGGGGCCACCGACCCGCTCATGGCAGCACTTTCCCCTGAAGAGCGAGCGCAGATTGTGCACGCAGAGCTGAGCCAGATCCTGCTCACCCGACCTGTCGAGCCCATCCGCCTGGGAGAGCGCCTGTGGCCCCGGGCTATCCCACAATACACGCTTGGCCATCGGCAGCGGATGGCCCAGTTGCAAGCTTACCTGGCGTCCCAAACCCCAGGTGTGTGGGTGTGCGCCAACTACCTGGATGGCGTGGCGTTGGGAGATTGTGTGCGTCGGGCCGAGGCGCTGGCGCAACAGCTTTTGTTGCAAGCGTTCTGAATCCACATCAAATCCGTTCGCATCGGCGGGACGGGATCCGCAAGCAATGTCCCCACATTCCTACACCACGCTGCTGCTTGTCCCCACCGGCATCGGTGCCCGCATAGGTGGCTTTGCCGGGGATGCCCTGCCCATTGCCCGCGTCTTGGCCGCGGCAGCGGAGCGGGTCATCACTCACCCCAATGTCTTAAACGGGGCCAGTTTGTATTGGCCGATGGGGAATGTGTTCTACGTCGAAGGGTACGGCCTGGATCGATTTTGTGCCGGGGTGTGGAACTTGAGGCCGGTGCGCCAAAACCGCGTCGGGGTAGTGCTGGATGCCGGCATTCCGGAAGATCTGCAACAGCGCCACCTGCACGTGCTGCAGGCTGCCCAGGCCACCTTAGGGCTTAACATCGGCCCCTGGCGCTTGACCGGCCGACCCCTGGGTGTTTCCGTCTGCTCCTCCCCTTCCGGGGCCAGCCAGGGATCCCTGGCCCAGCCTGATGCTCTGTTGGAGACTGCCCAAGAGCTGATCCGCCTGGGAGCAGAGGCCATTGCCGTGGTGGCCCGCTTCCCCGACCAGCTCGACTTCAGCCAGTACCAGCAGGGGAGGGGGGTGGATCCCTTGGCTGGGGCAGAGGCCATCCTCAGCCACCTGGTGGTGCGAGAGCTGGGGATCCCTTGTGCCCACGCCCCCGCCTTCTACCCCGATCCAGACCCTAAGCCGGTTCACCCCCGCGCTGCCGCCGAAGAGGTGGGGTTTACCTTTTTGCCCTCGGTTTTGGTGGGCCTTAGCTACGCTCCCCAATTCGTCAAAACTCCCCAGCCGGGCGACCTGACGGCAGAGCAGGTAGATAGCGTCATCGCCCCGGCCACCGCCTTTGGCGGGCCTGGATTGCTGCACCTGGCCAGCCGTCCCCGCCCGCCGCTGTTTATTGCCGTCGAGGAAAACACCACCGTGATGCAGGTGCACCCCCGCCAGTTGGGGATCCCTTGTGTATCGGTAGCTTCCTATCTAGAGGCCGTTGGTGTGGTGGTGGCCCACCGAGCAGGTGTGGCCTGGTCGTCGCTCCAGCTTTCCCCCTCCACCCCGGAAAAGCTGATCAGCTCCGCACTTGAGCATGACAGGCCCTAAGCCCCATAGCCCGCGGGCAACTTGAGTGTCTC
>NZ_JANSJI010000111.1:0-6532 GCF_047462475.1 Synechococcus sp. H55.11 | reverse complement strand
TTGAAGCTGCGGGTCGATCAGGGGATCCCGCCCAGCCAGCGCCGCCAGCTCCACCAGGGATCCCCTCTCCTGGTGGCCCTAAACAGCTCGGCCACTTCTTCGCCGCTGGGTCGAGCCCTAAAGGTCTGGAGGACGCTGTAGAGGCCGGGCTCTTCCTGCTGCCACAGGCTCCAGGGATCCGGGTAGGCGCGAAACAGGGCTCCTTCCAGCAGCGAGCGCAGGTAGTAACTGGTCTCAAAGGTGCTCAGGAAGCGTTGCCGCAGCCGGCGCCCAGCCAGCCCCACCCCCACTGCGGCGGCATCCTGAAGTTGTGGGTTGAGGAGAACGACGGGCTTGGGATCCCGGCCTTTGGCAGCCAGCCCAGAAGGATCGCCGCCGCTCACCACCTGGCAGACCCGCTCCACCTGATCCAGGCTGTAGACTGCTGGCATTACAAACAGGACGCTCTGGTCTGGTGTAGGCTGCGTGCGTGCGGTCAGGCTTTGCAGTTGCATCCCGTCGGGAAGGGATCCCCACTCCCGCTGGGCCAGGGCTGCTCCGCCGGCATCGCTGAACAACACCAAAGCCGGTGGCGGCAGCAGCTCCAAGAACGGACGGGCTAAGACTTCCGGCTTGATGTCGGGGGCGAGGATCTCGATGAGCAGGCGGCGATACCCCGCCTGGATAGCCAGGCGTGTGGCCTGGATGGCCTGCTCGCAGGCTTGGGCCAGATCGCCGGGCAGGTGGGGAAACTGAGTCAGTTGCAGTTGTTCAGCCACAGTCTCATCCCATCAGATCCATCAGATAACAAGATTGCAACAGACGCTCAGCCGGACAAGTCTTCCCAAGCCCTGTGGGTGAGCAGTTCTTCCAGAACCCGCACCCCCCGCAGTTGGTTGGAAAGGGGCAGGTGACCTTTGGGGGCAGACAGATCCCAGGTGAACTCGTCGGGGTAGCGGGTCCAGTGGTAGCCTTGTTTCCAGCCAATCAGCGGCCAGAGGCGCTCCCAGTTGCGATTCACCCCCAGCCAGAGCTGCCGCTGCACCGAGTAGCCGAAGCGATCCCCGGAGGCCGCCCGCCACAGGCGATCGATGGTGCGCAGATCCTCTGCCGGGATCCGGCTCACTTCGGAAAAGTACAGCCAGCCCCGCCGCGCCGCCCCCTCTCCCGCTGCCCGGCACAGCAATTGCAGGCTCAGCCGATCCGCTTCCAACCAGGCTCCCGCCGCTAACAACTCCTGGAGAGGCCGATAGTCAATGTCCAGGGCTGAAATCAGAGGGACTGTCACCATTGCCGTTGCAAAAGGTTTCTTTCGAATTCTAGTCCCTGTTGGCGGCCCACTCAGGGTTCAGGAGGATACTTGGGCGGATCCCCAAAGACGATGCGATAGCCAAGATAGGCCACCCCTAGCAACCCCGCCAGGATCCACAAGAAGGCTGAGAAGGGCATGTAGGAAAAAAAGACAACATAGACCCGGCGGCTGAGCCAAGAAAAAATGAGATAGACTGCCGCCAAGAGGCCGATCCCTTGCAAGGTGCGGAAAGCCGGCACCCGCGAGAGCGGCATGCGCTGCCGTGCCACCCAGATGGAGCTAAGGAAATAGTAGGGAGGCACCAGCAGCAGAAACATATCCGCCTGCTTCACCACCGCCTGCCAGCCAGCCGTGTTGGTGGCATAGGCCAAGTAACCGGCCCAGAGGACAAGGCTCACCGCTGCCAAGCCGATGTTCAAGCTGAGCAAAAAAGGCTCTTCCCACTGCCCCGGGATCCAGTGGCAGAGAACCCAAACCAACCAAGGAGCCGCAAAGAGCAGGATGGCAATCGTCAAGCCGTTGGCGTTGAGCTGGGTGAAAAACGTTTCCAGGGTCATAATGGCGAAGGGAGGGAAAGTCAATTTCGCTCGATAGTAGCGTAGTTCCAATCCTTGACCAAAATCCGTCAACACTGCCCAAAAAACAACGGTCTCAGGGATCAAGTTTTCCGGACAACCCAAAAGGGATCCCTAAATTACCAGCGATCCTTTCTGATCCACTTGGCAACATCCCTTCCCAAAAGTCCAAGGTCTTGCTCCCGACAAACGCCAACCCCTCCCCCAGCAAGGAGAGGGGCGGCGGGCTCGGCAACAGCCCAGACTAGAGGCCTTGCAGCACCGTATCCTGGCGCACCGAGAGGTTCTGGATGCGGGTATCTTGCGCAGCCGGGGTATCCTCCTGGGTGAACACGCCGATCTGCCGCAAGTAGCGAGCCAGCGCATCCTGCTCGCTGCCGGGGGTGTCAAAAGTGATGCCGGAGCTGGGGGCCAAGTTCACCCGGTTGGGGTTAGACAGGCGCGGGAAGGGATAGTCATCCCCACCGTTGGCCAAGAAGTCCAGCGTCACCAGGCGGAAGGTACGGCGGGGATCCCCTTGCAACTGGCCGTTGCGCACCACCACATCCCGGCCCGTGGGTGTGTCCACCCGCAAAGAGATCACGCGGGATCCCGGTGGTCGCGACGGATCAAAGCTGAAGGCAAAGCCGCCAATCTGCGGGAAGCGGCCCGGCGTGGCCCCTGGCTGGCTTTGCGCCACCCCGTGTTCTATCAATTGCTTCAGCTCCTCGGCGGTGACGGTCACCAGCGACAGGCCGTTGTTAAAGGCCAAGGCAGTTTCGATATCCAGTTGCGAAACTTGGCCTGACTGCTTGCCGGCATCGGGGTTGGCCAGCGGAGGGATCCGCCGCACCGGCTCGCCGCCGCCGCCGCCGGTGGTAGCCCCAATGGGAGCGCGAATGCCACCCCCGTTTTTCAGGGAGATAACCGTGGTGGCATCGACAGTTTTGGCGTAGGCCAAGTTGGCATCAGCCGTGAGGTTGCCCAGGTTGGTTTCCTCGGTGCGCACCTCGGCCCGCAGGCCGTTGAGGAATTGCGTAGTAGAGCCAAAGGTGCGGCCATCCTTGGTGCGGATGATGTTGCCGATCTCGTTGGCCACCCGCACCACGTCGGGGTTGGGAGTGCCGCGCACGGCTGCCACCCCTTGGTCGTCGGTGGCATAGGCGCCGCTTACCGGATCGATGCGGGCAATCACCCCATTGGCGTCGAAGCCGGCCACCAAGCGGCCCACGTAGCGGTAGTTGGCGCCGGTGTTGACCACCGCCACCGGCTGGCCACTGGCTGAGGTGCGCAGGATGGGGTAATCGCCCGTGCGCACATCTTCAGGGCGGAGGCGGTCGGTGGGCTTGGCAATAACACGGTGGGAGCCGCCGGCGATGATGACATCGACATCCCGCAGTTGGCTGGCCAGGGTTACCTCGTTTTGGAGCTGCTGCAGGTGGGCCAGGAGGATGATCTTGTTAATGCCCTGGCCGGTGAGCTGGTTAACGAAATTCTGGATGAGGGCAGCGTTCACCTGGTCGGTGTCGTCCACCCTGCCTTCCACCCTCACCTCAGGGCCGGGACTGGAAATGGCGGCCAAGCGGGTGGTGGTGGCACCCACCAAGCCAATCCGCTGTCCTCCCACCGTGATCACCGCCGTCTTGACGATCTTGCCGCGGATGGAGCTGGCCTCTTGGCCATCGGCAGCAAAGTCAGAGCTGGCCAGTTCGCCGGTGCCGCTGAAGCTGAGGTTGGCGCTCAAGTAGGGAAAGCGGGCGCCCGCGTAGCCGCGGCTGCTGTCGGGTCGGATCAGGTCGCGAATTTGGCGCGTGCCTTGGTCAAATTCATGGTTGCCAAAGGCAGACGCCTCAAAACCGATGGCGTTGATGATTTCAATGTCGGCTTTGCCAGGCGTGCGGTCATACCGACCTCGCAGGGAAGGATCCGTGCTGGCGTTGTAGAAGGGGCTGGGAATGTAGTTGTCGCCACTGGAGAGGATCACGGTGTTGGGAAATTGGGGGCGCAGCGCGTTGATCACCGCCGAGAAGCGGGGGGCATCCTGAACGGCGGCAATGGAAGCTTCCAAGTCGCTGGCGTGCAAAATCTGCAGCGTAAAGGCGGGCGGTTGACTGGAGAGGGTGACATTGGGATCCGAGGCGATAAACCCCGCTCCTCCGCCGGCTGGAGGAACTGAGCTACTGCTGGTACCGCAGGCGCTGGCCAGGCCCAGCACCAAACAGCACAGCCCAACCCACAGGGACTTGGCCAGAGGGTTCAGCCAAGCCGGAAGCCCTCCCTCGGCAGGGGCTAACCCTCGAGCGCGACAAGCTGATTTCATGACAGTTCCTTCACTCCATCCACGAGACAAGACGCATCCGCGTTCACGTTACCAGGGCTGGGCGGGAGGTTTCGCTATGGCTTGTTTAAGATTGGGTCAAGCTCAGGTTAAGCTTGCCGCGGATCCCAGCCAAACTGGTGCAAGTCCACCCGGCCCTCGGCGTCGAAGGGGATCCCTTCGGCTTGGAGTAAGACTTTTTGCAGGTCGTCGTAGCCGAGGCGAAAAGGGGAGTAGGAGATGCGCCCTTGGGCGTTGATCACCCGCTGCCAGGGGATGTCGGTTTTTTGGCCTTGCAGGCGAAACAGGGCATAGCCCACCTGGCGAGCATACCCCGGATAGCCGGCAAGCCGCGCCACCTGCCCATAGGTGGCCACTCGCCCCGGCGGGATCCGCCGCACAACTTCATAGAAGCGCTGGTAGAGGCTGATGGATTGGGCCTCGGTGGGGCAAGCCGGTGTCATAGGGATCCCTACCCAAACTCAGGAGACAATGGAGTTGGCTGATAACAAGCGCAGCTCTTCCTATGAGTTATCTCATTGCGGTACTGCCGGATCGCATGGCTGCCGAGGCGGCCTACAGCGCTCTGGAACAAGCCGGCTTCCCTCTGGAGCGATTGCACCTGCTGGGGCGAGGCTACAAAACGGCGGATGAATTTGGGCTCATCGATCCGGCCCAAGCAGCCCGCCGCCAGATGCAGCGCCTGGCCATTTGGCTGGTGCCCTTTGGCTTTTTGGCGGGAGTGGGGTTCAGCGTCCTCAGCGGCCTGGATACCTTTGCCTGGGCGGGATCCCTGGGCAACCACCTAATCGGCGGCCTGTTGGGTGCCCTGGGTGGGGCCATGGGCAGCTTTTTTGTCGGGGGAGGAGTGGGCCTGACCAGCGGCTCCGGCGATGCCCTGGCCTACCGCAACCGCCTCAACGCGGGCAAGTACGTGCTCATTGTGCAGGAAGAGAGCGAAACCCGTCTGCGGGAGGCGACGCGGATTTTGCGCCAATATGAACCGGAGAACCTACAAGGGTACAGCGAGCGCCTTTGAAGACTAGAAAAGAAATGGGTACAGCAAGCTTAGACCCCTTCGCATAGGTTCAATCGTGAGGGAGCAAAAAGCATGTCTTGGCAGTGGCAGCGACCTTTGGCCTTGCCTGCTCAAGTGGGCCGCGGCTGGGCCATCGGCCTGGGGGCGGGGATCGCCTGGCTGGCCTCTTGGCCGGCTCTTGCCCACCACGCTCTGGGCGGGAGATTGCCGGCCACAGGGTGGGAGGGGTTTTTGTCGGGCCTGGTCCATCCGGTGATCGGCCCGGATCACCTGGCCTTTGTGGTGGCCATTGGTCTCATTGCGGCGGGGCAGCCCTGGCGCTATGGGATCCCGCTGGGCTTTGTGCTGGCCGGTCTGGTGGGCACCGGGATCCACCTGGCCGGCTGGGATCCCCTGGGGCTGACGGAGTTGGCCATTGCCTGCTCCATAGTTCTCTTTGGCCTACTGCTGGTTCAATCGCGGCAGATCCCAAGTTGGCTCTTGCTGCTGTGGGGATCCCTGGCGGGGCTATTCCATGGCTATGCCTATGCCGAAGCTATCATCGGTGCCGAACCCATGCCCTGGCTGGGCTATCTGCTGGGGTTGAGCACCGTTCAATATGGGGTAGCGCTCCTTGCCCTCTGGGCGGCTGAAACCTGGGCAGAAAGGATCCCTGGCTTAATCCGCAGTGCCGGCTGGATGATTGCAATAGTGGGGGCTATATTCCTAACGTTGGCGGTGGTGAGCTCCTAGACACCCTTGCACTGGGGATCCCCAATCCGGTACAAGGATAACGGTGAAGATGAGTAACAACAAGGGGAGATCCCATGGAGCGCACCTTTATCGCCATTAAGCCAGACGGCGTGCAGCGGGGTCTGGTGGGCACCATCATCCAGCGCCTGGAAAGCCGGGGCTACCAATTGGTGGGCCTAAAGCTGGTGCAGGTAAGCCAAGAGCTGGCGGAAGCCCACTACGCTGAACACAAGGAGCGCCCCTTCTTCCCCGGTTTGGTGAAGTTCATCACCTCAGGGCCGGTGGTGGCCATGGTCTGGCAGGGCAAAGGGGTGATTGCTGCCGCTCGCAAGCTCATTGGCAAGACCAACCCTTTGGACGCCGAGCCGGGCACCATCCGCGGTGATTTTGGCATTGATATTGGCCGCAACCTCGTCCATGGCTCCGATGGCCCCGAGACCGCCCAACGGGAGATCGCCCTTTGGTTCCAGGAATCCGAGCTGGTAAGCTGGACGCCCGCCACCCAAAGCTGGATTTACGAGTAGGCATGGCCGGTGGCAGCAAAATGGCTCGTCGCGTCGATCCCTAGTTCTCTTCTCCCTTTGAACAGAGGCTAGAGA
>NZ_JANSJI010000110.1:14169-26265 GCF_047462475.1 Synechococcus sp. H55.11 | reverse complement strand
GGAGAGGGGCCGGGGGTGAGGGTCATCCCTCAGGGAGAGGGGCCGGGGGTGAGGGTCATCCCTCAGGGAGAGGGGCCGGGGGTGAGGGATCTGTCTCAATCCAGTTATTTCGAGATCTCCTCCCCCCAAGGGCCGCTCTCATAGTAGGCGGCCAGCCTCTCCTGGTCGGGCTGAGTGAGCAAGCTCACCCCCACCAGCACCGCCGTGCCGACAACCACCGCCGGGATCACCGGCAGCCAGCCCCCCGTCCAGGCTTGGGGCAACAGGCCCGCCAGCCAGCCCAAGGTGAGACCGCTGGAAACCAAAGCTCCGGCTACGGCCCCGGCGCGGGTAGCCCGCTTCCAGTACAGGCCGGCAATCAAGAGGGGAAAGAGCATGGCGTTGCCCTGAAAGCTCCAGGTGGCGATCTGGGCGATGAGCCCCGGTGGCCTGACGGCAATGGCAAAGGAAACCAGCCCAATCCCCAGCACCACCCAGCGGCCCAACAGCTCCTCCTGGTGCGGAGAAAGCTGGCGCTTGAGCAAGGTAACCACCAGATCCCGGGTAACCAGGGAGCTGGCTGTTAGCAGTTGCGAGTCCGCCGTAGACATCAAAGCCGCCAGCGCCGCTGTAATCACCACTGCCGCCACGCCGCTGGGCAGGGTCTGCAACATCAGCGGCATGATCTGATCCGGCTGCTGCAGGTCAGGAAAAGCCAGCCGACCCCAGACGCCAATGAGGGCTGCTGGGAAGAACACCAGTAGAATCAGCAGCGGCCAGACCACCATCAGCGTCTGAAAGGGACGGGCACTTTTGGCCATGTAGAAGCGCTGAAAAAATTGGGGAAAAAGGGGCGTGGCCATCAAAAACAGCAGTTGGTTGCCAAGCAGGGTCTGCCAGCTCCAGCGCCCCTGGGGGCCGGGCAAGCTCAGCCAGGGATCCAACCGGCTGCCGGCCTCTTGGCCCCAACTCAAGGCCACGGCCACAAAGGCCACTCCCATCCCCACAACCAAGATGATCCCCTGCACCACGTCCGTCCAGACCACGGCCTGGGAGCCGCCGAAGAGGACATAGCCCAGGATGACCAGCGCCACCCCCACCGCCAGGGGCCAGTAGGGGATCCCTTCCCCCAAAACGGCGGCCAGGGTGCGCGCCCCGCCGATGATCTGGATGCTGATGTAGGGGGCGGTAAACGTCAGGGCGCTTAGGCAATAGAGCAGGGCCAGGAGAGGGCTGTTGAAGCGGTGGCCAAAGAACTCTGAGGGGGTGATGAACCCAAAGTGGCGGGCCGCCAGCCACACCCGGTAGCCCACCCCAAAAAACAGCCCTGAGATCAGCGCCGTGGTGACCCCCACGGCCAAAAAAATCCCCAGGCCGTGGGTGTAGGCATCCGCCGGCACGCCGAGGAAGGTAAAGGCGCTGAGCAGCGTCGCCAGCGTGGTCAAGGTCAAGGCCAGGGATCCCAGCCCCCGCCCTGCCAGGAAATAGCTGACCGGATCCTGGCCGCTGCGGCGGTAGCTCCACCAACCAATGGCCGCCAGCAGCAGCAAGTACACTCCCACCACACCCAAACTCAAAACCGTGTCACTCATCTCCAGCCCTGGGCCAGCAAGTTCGCACAAAGTAGAAGTTCAGGGGCACCAACAGCAGCACCGCCAACCCTGCTCCCCAGTACCAAGCCGGGATCCCCAATAGCTGCGGCTGGGCCGAGCGGGATCCCACCCAGGTCAACAGCCACAGCAGCGGATAGATCCCCCACACCCAAGCCTGGCGCCCTTGTCCAAACCGCAATGGCCTTGCCGCCTGAGAACCACCAGCAGGATCCAACCCTAACATTTACTTATCTCCTGCTTTTTTGCTGACCATTACTTAAGGTACAGCAACTGTTGGGGGGAGCTGAACTTGTCTTTCTCCATTTCCGATCCTGCCGGCAAAAGGGAACCTGGGGGCGAACGAGAGCGGCCCTACTGGCTGGCTTGGGCGCGGATTAGAGGGATCGGCCCCCATCGCCTCAAGCGGCTGGCGGAGTTCTTTGGATCCTTGGAACGGGCCTGGCAGGCGGATGTTCCGGCCCTGCTGCAGGTAGAGGGCATTGGCCCCACCCTGGCAGAAACGATTGTCTCTGCCCGTCCTGGCCTCGACCCTGGGGAGATCCTGGAGCAAACCCAAAAGCCGGGGATCCCCTTCCTAACCCCTGCGGATCCCGGCTATCCGCCCTTGTTGTGGGAGCTGCCGGATCCACCGCCCCTTCTCTACGTCTTAGGCGAGTGCCCCGACTGGCAGCAGCCGGCCATCGCTATTGTCGGCACCCGCGCCCCCACCCCCTACGGTCAGCAGTGGACCCAGAAAGTCAGCGCCGCCCTGGCGGAAGCTGGCTGCGTGGTGGTGTCGGGACTGGCCACCGGGATCGACGGCATTGCCCACCAGGCCTGCCTGGAGGCAGGCGGCAAGACGGTGGCCGTGGTGGGAACTGGGGTGGATCAGGTTTACCCCGCCCACCATCGCGCTCTCTACCGGCGCATCCTGGAACAAGGGGCCGTCCTCAGCGAATATCCCCCCGGCACGCCGCCGGCCAAGGAGCACTTTCCCCAGCGCAACCGCATTATCGCCGGCCTCTGTCGCGCCACCCTGGTGATGGAGGCCCCAGAGCGCTCAGGGGCGCTGATTACCGCTCACCTGGCCAACCAATACGGGCGGGAGGTGTATGCCCTGCCGGGGAATATCGACACGGCAGCGGCCCGCGGCTGTCTGCACCTCATCCGCAGTGGTGCAGCGATGATCCTGGGGATCGAGGAGCTGCTCCAAGAGCTGGGCTTGGTTGAGGGATCCCCTCTCCCAGACCAACCCTTGTCCGCTGGCCCCAGGGATCCGCAGCAGCAGCTTCTCTGGCAGCTCCTGGGCAACGACATCCTCAGCCTCGATGCCCTGGCTCAGGCCACCCAGATGGACATTGCCACCCTCTCCAGCACCCTGCTGCTTATGGAACTGGAGGGCTGGCTGGTGCAACTGCCGGGGATGCGCTACCAGCGGGCTCGCTGAGGTTGGATCCCTGCACCGCTTCTCCGATGGGAGCCCGGCATGTGGGATCCTCGTGGCGAGGGTTGTTGACATGGGTGCTGACGGGGTAGGCGGCCATGGCCTCTGCCGGGTAGGGGCGAAGCAAGGGCAGGAGCCGCGCCGGATCCCGCACCTGCGGATCCAGCCAGAGGTCGTAATCGTCTTCTAGCAAAATGGCCGGCATCCGCTCGTGGAAAAGCCCCATTAGCCGATTGGCTGGCGTGTTGAGGATGGCGCAAGTTTCTCTCTCCACCCCTTGTGGGCTGCGCCAGCGCTCCCAAATGCCGGCAAAGGCAAACACCGGTCGATCCAGCAGGTAAAACCAGTAGGGCTGTCGCTTGGCCGTGCCCTGGTCGGCCCACTCGTAGAAGCCATCTGCCGGGATCAGGCAGCGGCGGCGGCAAAAGGCCTGGCGGAAAGAGGGTTTCTCGGCCACGGTCTCGGCGCGGGCATTGATCCACCCGGCCTTGGGAGTGCGGCTCCAACTGGGGATCAAGCCCCAGCGGAACTGAGTGGCCTGGCGCTGAAGGGATCCCGCCACCACCGCCAGCAGCGGCTGAGAAGGGGCGATGTTGTAGCGGGGCTGGAGCGCCGCCACTGCCCCCTTCCCGAGTTGAAAATGCTGCTGCAGCCGTTCGGGAGCAACCGCCAGGCTAAACCGTCCGCACATCCGGGATCCCTCAAACCTGGGTGGAAATGCCCAGCAACTGCAGGATCCCCCGCAGCGGGATCTCCACCTGCTCGGGACGGTGGTTGAGCTCGTAGCCCAGCTCGTAGATGGCCTTCTCCAGCAGATAGGCCTCTAGCAGCACTTCCAGCTCCTGCGGGCTGCGGGGCAGAAAAGCCCCTTGGGAAGCCACCTGGAGATACTCGGCCAAGAAAGCAGCACAAACCCAGCGGTGCCAAAACTGGGCCCAGCGCATCATGTCGGGGCACTTGTCCCCGCAGACCAGGCCGCTTTCCAGTTGCTGGCGCAAGCCGGTGTGAACGGCGTAGTGGAAAGAGCGCAGCATCCCTGCCACATCCCGCAGGGGGCAGCGTTTGAGGCGGCGTTCTCCCAGGGAGCGGGCCGGCTCCCCTTCAAAGTCGATGATGACAAAGTCCTTGCCGGTAAACAGCACCTGGCCCAAGTGGTAATCCCCATGGCAGCGGGTGCGCAAAGCCGTGATCTTCCGCTCCAGGATGAGGCGGAAGCGGCTCATGATCTCCCCTTCTTGGTCGCGAACAGCCCGGGCCAACTTGGCCTCCACCTCCGGCAGCTTGGGGATCTGCTTGTTCAGCAGCGGAAACACCTGCCCCACCAAATTGCGCATGGATTGATAGATGGAGCGTTGGTAGAGACTGGAGAAGGGCTCGGGGGCAAAGTCTTTGTTTTCGGTGTCGGCGGCCAGAGCAAGGTGCAGCTCGGCGGTGCGCTTGGCCAAGATCCGCACCGACTCCAGGTAGCTGCCAATGGTGGCGTAGGCCAGCTCCGGCAAGGGGAGTTGAGACAGCTCCAAGAAGGATCCCTGCGGAACGGGCACGGGATCCACCTCTAGGTAGTGAACCAGCACCGTCTCGAAAAACTGCCCCAGGCTGTCCAGCGTGTAGTGCCAGGCATCCCCCTCGTTGGGGATGTACTCCTGCAAAATGGCCAACGTGATGGGCTGATCGCTGGGATCAAAGCCCCGCGCCCCACGGCGGCGGCGATATTCCAGGGATCCCAACAGCCGCGGCACCCGCACCTGGGGATGGTGCTCCAGCAGGTAGCGGCCGATCTCTAGCTCTGGATTCACCCCCTCGGCCACCTTGCGATAGAACTTGAGGATGTACTGATTGCCGTAGACCACCGAGGTGTTGCTCTGCTCCGCCTTGAGGATGCGGGGTTCAAGGCCGAGGTCGTACTCAAAGGGAGCAAAGGTGGTGGCCCACAGCTCCCCTGAGGAGTGGCGCAGGCGGCCCTGCTGGGCGATGATCTGCAGCGGCAACGACAAAAAGGTTTTATCGGCCAGCGCGTCGAAAAGCACGCCCGGCGGATCCCCGGCCACCTGTACAGGGAGGATGACTGCCTGGGGCGCCTCTACGCGCAGGTGCAGGGCCGCCTCTTGAGTGGCGTAGCCCACGGGTAAAGAGTAGAGTTCTGCTTCCCCCTCGGTAAACTCGACTTGCAAGAGCAAAATCTGGCCCCGAAAGGGGGGATCCCCTTCCCGGTTACAGGGAATGGCATCCAAAACCTGGGCCGACTGGATCTGGCGGGCTTTGGAGCCGAACCAACGGCAGCGGTAGAGGTAGTCGCCCAAGACCGCCTCCACCTGCTTTTGGCTTTCCCCTTGAAAGAGGCTTTCCCAGGTGCCGTTTTGAACCAGCAGGGTGGGCAGGCGATCCAACTCTTCCGGCTTGCTGTGGCTAGGGTGGATCCGCTCCGTTGGTCGCTGCGGCTCGAGGGAAAACCAGTAGAAGGAGTGAGGGCCCAGGGTCAGGAAATAGGGCAGTTGGCCGATGGGAGGAAACGGCGTGCGCCCGAAGATCTCCACCGGGATCAGCCCCTCCCAGTGAGCCAAGTCCAGCTCCACGCACTGCACATAGCGGGAGAGATTGGCCACCACCAGGATGCGCTCGTCGCCGTAGGCTCGCATAAAGGCCAGCACCTTGCGGTTTTCCGGGTGCAGCAGCTCAAAAGAGCCGCGGCCAAAAGCTTGGAAGCGCTTGCGCACCGCGATCATCCGTTTCATCGTCCACCACAGGGAATAGGGGTTGTTCCGCTGCGCTTCCACGTTGACGGTTTCGTAGTGGTACTCGGCGTCGATGACGATGGGCAGGTAGAGCTTCTGCGGGTTAGCCCGAGAGAAGCCGGCGTTGCGGTCGGCGCTCCACTGCATCGGCGTGCGCACGCTGTTGCGATCCCCCAGGTAGATGTTGTCCCCCATGCCGATCTCGTCGCCGTAGTAGATCACCGGCGTGCCGGGCAGAGAAAACAGCAGGCTGTTCATCAGCTCGATGCGGCGGCGGCTGTTGCCCAGCAGGGGCGCCAAGCGGCGGCGGATGCCCAGGTTGACCCGCGCGTTGGGATCCTTGGCGTACACCTGGTACATGTAGTCCCGCTCTTCGTCGGTGACCATCTCCAGGGTGAGCTCGTCGTGGTTGCGCAAGAAAATGGCCCACTGGCAGGTTTCGGGAATGGGGGGAGTCTGCTGCAGGATGTCGATGATGGGGAAGCGATCCTCCATCTGGATGGCCATGAACAGCCGCGGCATCAGGGGGAAGTGGAAGTCCATGTGGCACTCGTCCCCGTCGCCGAAGTAGGCCACAGCATCTTCCGGCCACTGGTTGGCCTCTGCCAGCAGCATGCGATGCGGATACCTTTGGTCGATGTGTTTGCGTAGGGCCTTGAGGAAGGCGTGGGTTTCCGGCAGGTTCTCGCAGTTGGTGCCCTCCCGCTCGTACAGATAGGGCACCGCGTCCAACCGCAGGCCGTCCACCCCCATGCTCAGCCAAAAGTCCACCACCTCGAAGATGGCCTTCTGCACGGCAGGATTGTCGTAGTTGAGATCCGGCTGGTGGGAGTAGAAGCGATGCCAGTAGTAGGCTTTGGCCACCGGATCCCAGGCCCAGTTGGAAGTTTCAAAGTCTTGAAAGATGATGCGGGCCTCTTTGTACTTTTCCGGGGTGTCGCTCCAAACGTAGAAGTCCCGCTCGGGGGTGCCGGGGGCGGCGCGCCGAGCCCGCTGAAACCAGGGATGCTGATCGGAGGTGTGGTTGAGGATCAGCTCGATGATGACGCGGATCCCGCGTTGGTGGGCGGCATCTAGAAAGATTTTGAAGTCCTCTAGGGTGCCTAGGGTGGGGTTGACGTTGGTAAAGTCAGAAACATCGTACCCATCATCCCGCAGAGGGGAGGGGAAAAAGGGCAGCAGCCAGAGGGCCGTGATGCCCAGATCCTGCAGGTAGTCCAGCTTTTCCGTCAGGCCCTGGAAGTCGCCCACTCCATCGCCATCGCTATCGGCAAAAGCCCGCACCGGTAGCTCGTAGATGATCGCGTCTTTGTACCAGAGGGGGTTGTGGGTTAAGGGAGAGACGATGCTGCGCAGAGGGGCTTGGCTCATCATATCGGCAATAGAAACAGGATTTGGACACCTTGGCAACCCTAACCGTTGAGTGGGGATCCCCTCAATAGGCTGCAGCCTTTTCTTGGGTGCCAGGGATCCCGGCAGGCGGTGCGGTTTTGGGCCTGACAGGGCGATTTTAACCCCTCACCCCCGGCCCCTCTCCCAGCCCTCACCCCCAGCCCCTCTCCCTCAGGGAGAGGGGAGGTGGGGAGGAAGAGTTTTAAGGCCTACGGCCCGCTTGCGCGAACGGCACTGGCACCCATTAGGCGATACCAGTTCGCTTCTGGGCTTCCTTGCGGGAGACAGCCACATGGCGCAGGCCGGCGCGGATCAGCTCCTGCTCGATCAGGGCAAAGAAGCGCTGCCGATCCCCGCTCCGCACCACTGCCAAATGATGGGCTTCCCCCAGGGCAATGGGGTAGCCAAAGCCCTTTTGCACCTGGCTCAGTACTCCCGCCAGGGCCCGCTGCAGCAGCTGGGCATCCTGGGCCACCCAGGCGGGAAACTCCAGGCGGGCGATCTCGGGGCCCCCCTTCCCGCCGACATTCAAGTAACAGCAGTGGATGTGGTGTTCCCCGAAGGCATCCAAGACACTGGCGCCACTGCGCCAGAGGGGGCTGCGCTCTCCCGGCTGCAGCAGGGATCCCCAGAAGACGCGATCCGGCAGGGGAGCAAAGGGGTGACAGGGGGGGGTTTTCTCGCCGGCACAGTAGCGATGGCAGTCGCAGCCCAGATAGGGACACAGCCCTAGGCGTAAGTAGTTAAGGGTTTCGCTGCTGCGGGAAGCGCTGATGTAGCCCACCAGGGGGATGCGGGCGGCCCGCAACTGCTCCAGAGTCGCCAGGATGGGATCCAGCCAGGGACGCTGGGTTGATCTGGGCAGCGGCTCCAGTCCCCAGGGGATCAGGGATCCATCCAGGAGCGCCAGCGTGGCGCGGCGACGGGGCACTGACAGGGCCAACTGCGCCAGCTCCTCCAGCTCTGCCTGAGCCCGCCGCAAGGCCAACACCACTTCCGGCCCCAACGAGACCCCTGTCCCGCTGCCGGGGTTCCGCACGGCAATGGCAGCACTTTGCAACCCTTCTGCCATTTGCTCCAAGAGAGAGGAGTCCGAGCGCTGCCCATACAGCAGCAGAGGCTGACTATCCAAAAGCGGCCACTCCTGGGTGCCGTAGTGCAGAACCACCCGCCCAACATTGATCAGCGAGCAATAGGCGATCTCGTGGTGGCTGGGCAGGATCTGGGATCCATCGGTGGCCACCACCGTGTGTCGTCCCTGCAGCGGCTCCACCTTGGGCAGGGATCCCCAGGTTTCCGGGGGCTCGGCGGGGCTGGCGCAGGTAAAGGCCAGATGGGATCCCCACTCCGTCCAACGCGACTGCCAAACCTGCGGCTCCTGCTGCAGGCGCCCGAAGACCTGCAGGGCTTGGCGCAGGCGCTCCTGACCGGCCCGCGACTCCTGCTGCAAGTGCCGAGCAAAGGCGGGGATCTGCCCACTCAGCTTAACCAGATCCAACATGGTTACATCAGCGTCGCGCGGCAACACGGCTGCCGAAACTCTGGGGGAGCCCTTCTGAAGAGTTGAACAGCTCTTCCAGCGGAAACTCCCCGTAGACCTCGCTGCTGTTGTTGGGGCTCTCTTGCAGGCGAACCCGATGCAGTTGCACCCCCAGCTCGCGCAGGGGCAAAGTCAGCAGCCGTTGAATGTAGAGGGCGATGTTTTCGGCGGTGGGCACCACCTGGGCAAAGTAGGGGATGTCTTTGTTCAAAAAGGTGTGATCCAGCGGTTTGACCACCTGCTCGTCAATGATCCGCTGCAGAGCCGCCAGATCCACGAGCATCCCCGTGCGCGGGTCGATGGATCCCTTGACGGTGATCTCCAGGCCGTAGTTGTGGCCATGGCCATGGGGACGGGCGCAGAGGCCGTAGATGGCGGTGTTCTCTTCCAGGCTCAAATGATCCAGGGCCAAACGGTGAGCGGCGCTGAAATGGGTGGCAACGGTCAAGTAGGCTTGCATGGCTTCTCCTCGGTATTCGGCCCAAAGTTCGGGATCCTCGTACAGGCGGACGCTGGTCAGCGGCAGCGCATCGGCCAGGCGTTGCCAAATTACGTAAGCGATAAACTCGGTGGTGGGCAGGGTTTGGGCAAACTCCGGCCAGGCTTGATTGAGGTAGGCGAAGTTGAGCTCTTGAATCACCCGCTCTCGGATCACCCGCTTGACCTCTGAGAGGTTGAGCACCATGCCGTACTCATCTACCTCCCCCGTCAGGCCCACCTCCAGCACGTAGTTGTGGCCGTGGCCGGGAAAACGGGCTTGGGGGCCAAAGCGGGCTACGTTCTCGGCTTCTGAGAGTTCGGGCAACCAGTAGCGATGGCTGGCGGCAAATTGGGCACGGCGGTAGATCGTACAGGTTCTGGGCATGGATTATCTGCCAAGGGATCCACCCTGTCAGCATAACTCTCTACCCCAGAGGATGGAAATTCTCGGCAGTTCTCGGCCTGGATCTGCAGGCATTGCTCCAGGCCAACTGGGTCAGCGTCCCCTCACCGCTCAGAGCCGCCCAGCATTTCGAGCAACGTTTTGGCGGCATCTTGCCCTGAGAGCCAAGCCCCTTCTACGCGCCCCCCGGCGCACCAATCGCCGGCACAAACCAAAGGCAATCCCTCAGCCGCCGGAATCCGGGTGCCCAAGCTGGCCAATCCCATGGTTTCCAGTGGCAAAGCGTAGCGCCAACGGTGCACCTGCATCCATTGGGGCGAAGCCAGCCAGGGATCCAGATGCTTGGCGGCGTGGGCCAACAATTCTCGACCTGCCTTTTCTAGCTCAGGTGGGCCAGCCTCCAGGTACAGAGATGACCACTCCGCCCCCCCATGTAAGACCACCACCGGCGAGAGCGGCTGCGGGCGCTTGCTGCTGTCCAACCCCAGCCAGGCCAACATCGGATCCTCCAAGCACTTGATCCCTTTCCAGGGCGGCGGCGCCATGTTCTCAGAATAGCCGGCCAAAACCGCAAGGCAGGGCTGATACTCGGCGGATCCCAGCAGAGACAGCAGGCTATCGGCAGGAGGGATCTTCTCTTGCAGCAAAGGCAGCAACTGCGGGGCCGGAATGGCCGCCACCAATGCGGCAGCCTCGTAGCATTGACCATTCTCCGCCTGCACTTGCCAGGTTGTGGCCAAACTTTTGAGGCCGACCACACGAGTTTGGGTGTGTACCGACAGCGGGGCAGCCAGGTGTTTGGCCAACATCGTCATGCCCTGGGGGCAGATGTAGCGCGGTTTCTCCTCGTTGGGATGCTCCGGGCGCAGCCCTTTTCGATCCAGCACATGCAGCGAGCGCGTCCATTCCGTCAGCAGCCCCAGGCCCAGCAGCTCCTTCACCCAGCGATGAAAGCCATCGGAATCGGCAGTCAGGTATTGAGCCCCGTGATCCACCGGCACCGTTTGTCCGAGATGCTCAACCCGACGGGTGGCCAGGCGCCCGCCCAAGCCCGCCGATTTTTCCAGCACCAGAACCCGCAGCCCCGCCCGCAGCAGTCGCCTTGCGCAGACCAAACCGGCCACTCCGGCCCCGATGACAATCACATCGGCGGATTTTGGGTTTGTCGCCTCGCCTAGCATACTGAGCCTGCCGGCCGGATCCGCACGTTCAGCTCCCGCCTTTGCCGAAGGGGTTGTTGCCCTTCTCGCCGAAGAGCTTGGCCTCTCCTTTGATGGCAGCCTTGATGATGTTGTAGGCAGCCCAGGCAACCACCAAAACAATGGGCGACAGAACGATCAGCGGACGGAGATCAATGTCCATGGTTTTCATCCCCCCCTAACATGGGCCTATCAGTGGCTGGGAATCAGAACCTCCAGAGCTGGCAACTGCCGGGAAACCCTTTTTCGACTTTTGGATCCCGCCTGAGCTGGGACGCAACCCTGGAAGGATGGCTAAGTCCAGAATAAACCCAAATGGGGATCCCTGCCGGACAGACTTTGCCTCATCCAGGTCTGTGAATTGGCGCCGGCTCAGCTCTTTTGGATCTTCACCAGTGGCTGGAGATTTTGCCCAAAGCAGCCGGCGGGCGAGTGCGGCTCAGCATTCTCGACAGAACCCCATCGTCGGATGGGGCAGCACCACAAGTCCCAGGCTCAAGGTCAACAGCCCGCGCAGGCGCCGCTACAGCACCCCCTTAGAACTGGGGATCCCTTCCTGTCGGCGCGGATCCCGTTCTACGGCCATGCGCAGGGCGCGGGCAAAGGCCTTGAAACTGGCCTCGACGATGTGGTGGGCATTGAGGCCGGCTGCCTGGCGAATGTGCAGGGTCATCTGGGCATGGTTGACCACCGCCTGATAAAACTCTCGCACCAACTGGGTTTCGTAGCGGCCAATGCGCTCGGCGGTCAGCTCCAGGCCGTAGCTGAGGTGGGGTCGCCCGGAAAAGTCCAGCACCACCTGCACCAGCGCCTCATCCAAAGGCGCCCAAAAATGACCAAAACGATAAATGCCCCGCCGATCCTGCAGCGCCAGCGCCAGCGCCTGTCCCAACGTGATGCCCACGTCTTCGTTGGTGTGGTGGTCGTCGATGTGCAGATCCCCCACCGCCTTGATCTGGAGATCGATCAACCCGTGGGTGCTGAGCTGGGCCAGCATGTGATCCAAAAAGGGGATCCCGGTGTCGATCTCGTGCTGCCCTCTGCCGTCCAGGTTGAGATGGATTTGCACATCCGTTTCCCCCGTGCGACGGTGAACAGAGGCCATTCTGGGCTGGAGCAAGGGTGGGGAGTCGTTGGCATCAGCGGTGCGGAGCACATTGGCAGTCATAGTTCCAGCATCGAGCTAGGCGGGAAGTCCCAGCTCTAGAATCGCACAAGACCACCGCCCTGTTGCCACGCAATGCTACGCGACCGATACCTTGCCAAGGGCAGCAAAGAGCATTCCTTCCCGGCCAGCGACCTGGATCCCAGCCATCCCGATACGGGTTCCCTCAC
>NZ_JANSJI010000110.1:0-14069 GCF_047462475.1 Synechococcus sp. H55.11 | reverse complement strand
ATTCCTTCCCGGCCAGCGACCTGGATCCCAGCCATCCCGATACGGGTTCCCTCACCCCTATCTCCTCTCCCAGAGGGAGTTTCCCTCACCCCTACCCCCTCTCCCAGAGGGAGAGGGGAACTAGAGGCAGAAAGGGGGTTCCGTGGAATTGGAAATAGCCTGTTGTTGGACAACCCCCTTTACAATCGCTGTAGATTGCTGAAGGAAATCGCGGCAAAAGGGGTTGCCGTTTGCAGGATTGGCAGCAGGTTCAATCCGCCCTCAAGCAGTACTGGGGCTACGAGGCGCTGCGCCCGCCCCAGGCTCAGGTGATCCGCGCCTTGCTGGAGAAGCGCGACGCGCTGGTGGTATTGCCGACGGGGTTTGGCAAGTCTCTTTGCTTCCAACTCACATCCCTCTTGCAAACAGGGCTGACGCTGGTGGTCTCGCCCCTGATCGCCCTGATGGAAGACCAAGTCCAGGATCTCTGGAAGCGCCGTCTGCCGGCGGCCTGTCTGCACAGCGAGCTGGATCCGGCCCTGCGCAAGCGCGTGTTGAAGGCCCTTGAGGAAAACCGACTGCGTCTGCTCTACCTGGGGCCGGAAACCCTCTTCAGCCCCCCCGTTTGGCAACGGCTGCAGCAGCCCCAGGTGCAAATCAGCAGCCTGATCGTGGATGAGGCCCATACGTTGGTGCATTGGGGGGGATCCTTCCGGCCCGACTACCGCCGTTTGGGATTGCTGCGCCCGGCTTTGGCCAAGCCCTCGTTTCCCATCGCCGCTTTTACCGCCACCGCCGATCCCCAAACCTGCACTCGCCTGGGCCACATCCTGGGGCTGCAGGATCCGGAGTGCATCCGCGCCGATCCGCTGCGGGCCAATATCTCCCTCAATGTGGCCATCGCCTGGAGCCCGGCGGATCGCCGTCGGCGGCTGTTGCGTTTTCTGGCCGAAAACCCCGGCCCGGGCCTGGTGTACGTGCGCACACGGCGGGATGGGGAGGAGCTGGCCGCGTGGCTGGGCCGCCACAACCAAGAAACCGCCACTTACCACGGCGGCCTGGAAGCGGGATCTCGCCGGCGCTTGGAGCGGGCCTGGCTGGCGGGCGAGCTGCGCTTTTTGGTTTGCACCAACGCCTTTGGCATGGGGATCAACAAGCCGGATGTGCGCTGGGTGCTGCATTTTCATCCCCCGCCCCATTTGATGGATTATTTACAAGAGGTGGGGCGGGGCGGGCGGGATGGCGGCCCCTGTCAGGCCCTGATGCTGGTCTCGGAGCCGACGGGCCTGCTGGATCCCAGCGATCGCCAGCGCCAAGCCTATTTCTATTCTCAGCAGGAGCGCCTACTGGCCCAAGCACGCCGCCTGCTGCAAACTCTGCCCCCGCAGGGATCCTATGCCGACCTGCCGCCAGGAGAAACCCGGGTGGCCCTGGGCCTGTTGCAGGAGATGGGCTGTCTGCGCTGGCCGGATCCCTTTCACTTTCAGGTGCTGCACCGCCGTTGGCAGCCGCCGCCGCGGCAGGATCCCTGGCACGAGATGGAGGCCCTGATCCACGCTCGCGGCTGTCGGTGGCAGGCGATCTTGCCCTACTTTGGCTACCCTGGGGAACACCCCGGCCTGCCCTGCGGCACCTGCGACCGCTGCCGCCAAAGGCGCTGATTGTTTTGGCAGCAGGGAAGCCAGAAGCCGGGAGAGCGGCTAGGATCATCTGCGCTTGGGTTTTCGCAAAAGATGGGGATCCCCCAGCATTGCTGACGACTTCCGGTTATGCCCATGAGTGTCTCCGGATCTCTGGCCGACGAGCTTGACCAGCCCTTGTCCCTAGCTCGACAAGTGGCGCAACTGCTGGTGGTGCCGGTCTCGGCCCGTTTGGGATCCCAGTCGCCCCCTCGAGAAGTTCTCAGGCGGCTGATCCAAGAGGTAGGGATTGGGGGCATCTGGCTGACCGAGGGCCATGTGGCAGAAGCCCTGTTGCTGGTGGAAGAGTTGCAAACCTGGGCTGCCCTGCCCCTTTTGGTGGCGGCGGAGGCCGGTCGTGGGCTGGCCCTGCAGGGGGCGACTTCTTTTCCCCACCCCCTGGGCCTGAGCCGCCTGGGATCCGAAGCCGAGCGCTGGGCGGAACAGTGGGGTTGGATCACGGCGCGGGAAGCAGCGGCCCTCGGCATCAATTGGCTGCTTAACCCGGTCGCAGAGCTGCTGGGGGAAGATCCCCTGTCTGCTTCGCAACTGGCGCGAGCCTTTGTGCGCGGATGTGAGCAAGCCGTCCCAGAGGGGATCCTGACCACGGCCAGCTCTTTCCCCGGCAAAGGGGAAGTAAGGTCGGCTGCAGCAGAGCAGGTTTCAAAGGCACCGGACATCCCCTGGTGCCCCCGTTTGAGCCTGACCCCAGCCCAGCTCCAAGAGGGGCCTTGGCTGCCGTTCCTGCTGGAGCAGGTGGGGGCGATCTTGGTTTCTCATGTGGTGCTGCCGGAGTGGGATGAGCGCTGGCCCATCACCCTGCTGCCGGGGCGGCTCACCCAGCTGCTGCGGCGGGAATGGGGGTTCGGCGGGCTGATCGTGGTGGATAGACTCGATGACGGCTTTCTGGCGGAGCTGGCCGCTGGGACGGAGCTCTCTCCCAACCGATTGGCCGTGCGGGCTTTCCAGGCCGGTGCCGACCTGATTTTGGCCCCCCCCGATCCAATGGCCTCGCTGGCAGCCGTTTTGGAAGCGGTGCAGCAGGGATCCCTCAGCGCCGTCCAACTGGCCCAATCGGTGACGCGGGTGCTGCGCGCCAAGCAGCGAGTCCTGCCTGCGGCCTCAACTCTCCTCAAACAGGTGTGGCCGGCCTTGGCGGAAACGGATTTCAGCGCTGTTGGCGGCTGGATGGGGGCCAAGGATCCCACCGACCCGGCCCTCAGCCGCGGCTCCCCCGCCGAGCACCTGAAACCCCTCTTGCTGGGGGATCCCATCCGCAAGGACTCGGCTTTGGGAAAGCTGTTCAACACGCGCGCCAACCTGCCCTCTGCTCTGCACAAAGCCGCCCAGCTGGGATCCCTCTTGGCCGAGCAGGATATTGCTCCCTGTCAAGCCGCCATGGCCCGCGGTGGGGTGGAAGGTGGCCGGCCCCTCAGACCGCCCCCAGAGCCCAGATGGTTGAACTGGATCTGGCTGGATCCCCCCCTGGACACTGCCGACCTGCAGTTGCAGTCTCCCGCTGTTCAGGTGCCGGCGGCGTTGGGCATTCTCCCTGTGGTCAGCGATGCCCTCACCCCCCTGCCTTGGCTGGAAGCTGCTTTGAACAGCGCTCCAGGGCTGGTTTTCCAAGCTTTCCTTCGCGATCCCCTGCCCAACTATGTGCTGGATTGGCTGCAACAGCATCGGGAGCGGGTGGCAGCCGTCGTCGTTTATGGTAATTTATCCTTCTACCGCCGCCTGCAGGCGCACTTTCCAGGGGCCAATCTCATCCACAGCCTGAACCGGGATCCCTGGGCCCAAGCAGAGGCGATGGAGCGGCTCTTTCCCAACCGCGCCATCCCAGAGGGAGCGCAATCTCAGACAGACCAGCAAATCATTAAGAAAAAGTAAATACCATTACAGATTATTGGCAGGGAAGGGCTCCTGAGTTATCGTGTTGGTTGAAATGTAAAAGATTGAAACGGTCTCTCTCAGCGTTGTCTGTGCATCCCTCCCTCTCAGACATCCCGCCATCCGGCAGCAGCCAGGCGTCGCCCGGCTGCTGGGCTGAGTTTGAGCAGAAGCGACTGCCCTCCTCCCAAAAGCGTTTACAACCTTTCCTCAAGTCCTTGCAGCAGTTCTTCACAGGTGTCTGGGCCCAAAAAGCTCGTTGGGGCGTCGTCCTCCTCGGCCTGGCGGTAGTCACCTGGGTTTGGTTGAGTGCCGGGGCTCGGCTGGATCCCTACACTCAAGCTGTCCTCAGCCTAGAGGGGCAGGTTGGCCGTGGTGCTTCCTTGTTTGCCCTCAACTGTGCGGCTTGCCATGGAGAAGAAGCGGATGGTCGGGTGGGGCCCAGCCTGCGGGGGGTGAGCAGCCGCCGTTCGGATCGGTTTATCATTCAGCAAGTAACCGGTGGCAAAACGCCTCCCATGCCCCAGTTCCAGCCCGATCCCCAGGAGATGGCGGATCTGCTCAGCTACTTGAAAACGCTCTGAGGCCGTTTCATGGGCCTGACCCAGCAGCTTGCTTGCTATGCTCTCTGGCTGGCCTCCGTCTTTGCTTTTGCGGAATGGCTGCGCTCCCAGCAGGTGGACGGAGAATGGGTGCGCAAGGCAATTCACATCGGCGTGGGCAATATCATTTTGCTGGCTTGGGCCTTGCAAGTGCCCCGCTGGCTGGGGGTAGGGTTCTCGCTGGTGTTTGCCGGCCTGGCGCTGCTCTCCTACCGAGTGACCCTTTTGCCCAGCTTGAATGGGGTCGGTCGGCGCAGCTTTGGCACCTGTTTCTATGCCCTCAGCATTGGCCTGCTGCTGTTTTGGTTTTGGCGGCCACAGCGACAAGTCTTCGCGGTGATCGGCATCTTGGTGATGACGTGGGCGGATGCCTTGGCCGGCTTGGTGGGCAAAACCTGGGGCAAACACCCCTATCAACTGGGATCCCTTCAAAAAAGCTGGGAGGGATCCCTGACCATGTGGGCGGTGAGTACCTTGGTGATCGCGGCGCTGCTTCTGGGGTACTTCGGCTTCTCTCCTCCTTTGCTCGCCATCAGCCTCTTGGTGGGGGGAATAACCATGGGCTTGGAGGTGTTCTCTTGGTGGGGCTTGGATAACCTGACCGTGCCTTTGGCCAGTGCCGGCCTCTGTTTTGCCCTGCTGCAGAGCCTCAACTATTTATAAACTTTACATAAACTAAATCCTGCAGTCGGGCTCGCAAGCGGTCGTCCTCTTTCAAGCCTGACGGCGTTCTTGCTCCTGCTCTTCCTGCTGCTGCCACTGCCTGAGCAACTCTTTGGCCGCCTGTGGGGTAAAGTAGTCCAGCTCCATCAACTTACGGTAGGTCAGAATTTGCCGCATCTCCAGGGGCATGTCTGCTTTTCGGTAGAAGTAGTGGATGCGGCTGATGTTTTGCTCCATCTCCGTAAACTCTTGCTCCCGCTTCACCTGCTTTTCCTGCTTAAGCACCTCATGGGGAGCAGACATGCGGTTGTAGTTAGGGATCCGCTGCCTGCCACTGGTCTTGCCCGAGGCAGGCACACGATGGGCTCCGCTTTGCCGGTTGTTGGCCGGATCAGAAGAGTTGAAAAAGAAGGAGAGCATCCGTCAACCTCACACAAGCAGGTGAAATGGGGCGATCTTAACGGCAAGTTAACAATATCAAGTTTAGATGAAGAAGTGAAGGCGTCGGTGATCTGGATCCCGTTGGGGCCCTGTATCTTTACTGTCTTGCTCCCCTGGGATGGTTGAGGGAAATCGGATGTAGCTTCCCCCCGACTGCTACAGATGGGATTCATCTCCGCTTAGCAGCCAAGTGACCGACACTCCCAACGCCTTGGCAAAAGCCACCAGTTCCTTGTCGATGACGCGCCGTTTTCCCTTTTCCACCTGGCCGATCTTGACGTAGTCCAACTGCACACCGTACTTGGCCAAGCGGCCCGCCAGTTGATCTTGGGTAAGTTGCAGCTTCTCCCGTACCCAGCGCACCCGCTCCCCAATCAAGTTGGCCGATGGATGGTGCCGGTCGTTCAACTCCATAGGAGCAGCAAGTTGTAAATATTCTTTATCCAGACTGAAGAGGTTCGCAGCTCGCCAATCGCCCCATGGTAGCCTGAGCTGGCAAGGTTCCCTTTTCTTTGGGATCCCAGCCGTGGAGCTGGCCAGCCCACGAACAATCTTACCTCAAGGCCTAGATCGAAAATCGCTTACTGCCTTTTGGCGGGCAATCCCTTACCCACAGAGGCTTGGCGGACGGGATCCCTGTTGTTCGAGCATTGAACCGGAAAAATCTCGGGACAAAAAAGGGTGGCATGATCGATTTTCGCTCGCACCGGAAGAAAAAACCTTTCTAGACTGGGAGGTGACGTTCTCTCCTCACTTGGCCGTGGTTTTTTCTCGTCCTCATCCTGAAGACTCTGCCTCTTTGCCTCAGGAGCTCGACGAGCTCTGGTTTGACCCTGAGTCTGCCCTTCAAGAAGTCGACCCAGAGCCGGTTGCTGGCGGCTCGCGGTTGAATGAAGATGCCGTCGATCACTACTTAAATACAATCGGTCGCGTGCCCCGCATCGACCACGCCGAAGAAATCGAGCTGTCGCGCAAGATCCAGCAAAAGCTCCTCATCGATCAAGCCCGGCAGGAGTGGCGGCAACAACGGGGCAGGGATCCCAGCGACGAGGATCTGGCTGAGGCCCTGCAGATTTCCGTATCCACCTTACGGTCCCGCATCCGACAAGGGGAACAGGCCCAGCGCAAGCTGATCAACGCTAATCTGCGTCTGGTGGTCAGCGTGGCCAAGAAATACCTCAATCGGGGGGTGCCCTTTTTGGATCTGATCCAAGAGGGCAATATCGGGTTGATTCGGGCCACCGAAAAATTCAATGCGGAACGGGGTTTTCGCTTCAGTACCTACGCCCATTGGTGGATTCGCCAGGGGATCACCCGCTGCATTGCCAACCAAGCGCGGACGATTCGCCTGCCGGTGCACATGGTCGATAAAGTACGCCTGCTCAAACGCACCAACCGCGAGCTGATGAAGCTACAGGGGCGGCGGCCCACCGAGGCGGAGCTGGCAGAGGCACTGGGCATTAAAGTCAAGAAACTGCGCATGATCCAGCAGGCTGCTGCTTTGCCCCTGTCACTGGATGTGCCGGTTGGCCAGGAAGGAGAAAGCTGCCTTGGCGATTTGCTGCAGGATGAGCGGCAAGAGCAGCCTTTCCAAGGGATCCTTGTGCAATCGATGCAGCAGGATGTGCGTTCTGCCATGCAAACCCTGAAGCCGATTGAGAGGCAAGTGCTGGAGTTGCGCTACGGGTTAGACGGGCAACAGGCGAGAACCCTGCGGGAGGTGGGGGAGCACTTTAACCTGACGCGGGAACGGATTCGTCAGATCGAGCGGGATGCCCTGCGCAAATTGCGGGTGGGATATCCTTCACGAGCTCTGGCCCAGTACATTCGCTAGCTGTCACGGCTTCGCAGACGGGTTTCCCGACCAGCTTTCTTTTTGCTCTTGGGTTGAACGCCGCAGCCCAGCGATGAAGCGGCTCGTTACGTCGTTGTTGCTACGCAGCGTTGTCGCGAATGCGCCAGCGCGCGGAGCTC
Source organism: Synechococcus sp. H55.11 (assembly GCF_047462475.1). Classification (NCBI taxonomy): domain Bacteria; kingdom Bacillati; phylum Cyanobacteriota; class Cyanophyceae; order Synechococcales; family Synechococcaceae; genus Synechococcus; species Synechococcus sp. H55.11. The sequence goes on along the minus strand of NZ_JANSJI010000110.1, from coordinate 6,841 downwards.
TATACCTAACTCCCCTCTCCCTCTGGGAGAGGGGCTGGGGGTGAGGGATGGGAGAGGGGCCAAGGGTGAGGGTAGCGTCAGATGCCAGGAACCAGACTTGAACTGGTGACACGAGGATTTTCAGTCCTCTGCTCTACCAACTGAGCTATCCCGGCTCTGGGCTTATTATCTTACAACCCTGCGAAGGCTTTCGGCAACTGGTAATACCCCCCATTCAGCCAATCAGTTTCTCCAAAGCCTCCATCTGGGGAATGCAGAGAACCTCTCGGGTGCGATCCCGGCGGATCAGCTCTTCCTGCTCCAGCTTAGACAGGACACGGGTGACCGTTTCCCGAGCCAAGCCGCTCAAGCTGCTCAGCTCCCGATGGGGCAAGTTGGGAATCTCTACGCCACCCCGGCTGACCCGGCCACGAGATTCGGCCAAGAACAGCAAGATATCGGCAACACGGGCCGTACTACTGGCCTCGCGTAACTGCAGACGACGGTTGATCTGCCGCAAACGACGCGACATGAGTTGAGCAAGGCGGATGCCGGCCTGGGCATCCGAGGCCAAAAAAGCCAGAAAGTGCTGGGCCGACAGACAACTGACTTTGGTGGCTGTTAGAGCTATGACGTCGGTGGAACGGGGCGCTTCGTCCAAAGCGGCCATCTCCCCGAAGACTTCTCCTGGACCGAGAATGGTGAGGGTGATCTCCCGTCCTTCGAGATCATGGGTGCGAATCTTGACCCACCCTTCCAGGATAAAGTAAACGGCGTTGCCCCAGTCATTTTGTAGCAAGATGGCCTGGTTGACCGGGTGGGAGCGCAACGACATTTGCCCGGCCAGAACCTCTAGCTTCTCAGGAGGGAAGCCCTCGAACAGGAGCATCAGGCGCAGGTCATCTGAAGTTACATCGCTCACCGCTGGATCCTCCTGCAAGCGGTCAATTCTGGTCGAGTTGGGTGAGAAAAGGGTGGGGGCCTTTAAAGACACGTTGACACACTTCCCAACCTCCTGCTGGCTTTGTGTAAGGCGAAATGTTCGGGTAAGCGCACCCCTGTTCCCTGCTCAACAAGAGCTGCTGCCCTCCTCTACAGCCATTGCAAATAGCGATGCAGCGGATGGTTGTGTCGATCCCCAACTCCCTTCTCCCTCTGGGAGAGGGGCCGGGGCGCGGCGGGTTCGGGAAGTGTCTTTCGGGTTGGAAATAACCTCAACCCGCAAACGGTGAAATCCACCTTGCTTATGTCAATTCTCCTGACTGGGTGCAGTTTGAGTCGAGCCCCAAAGCTGCTGAAGTTGAGAGGGCCAATCTTGACTGGTATCCAGAACCCTCAAAAAAGGCCGTTCCAACTCGGAAAACTCCTCCCAGTGGGCTTGTTGCTCGGCAAGCATCTCGGCCGTGGCATCGGCAATGTCGGCAGGGCGCTGCTCAACTCCATCGATGCAGCCGGTTTGAGGAGCTTGGCTGCGGCGTTGCAGTCGCTCTCGCAAAACAGGCTCAGGGGCGTAACAGTGGAGAATGTGCAGCGGGATCCCCCGTTGTTGGGCCTGCGCAATGGCCATTCCCCGCAGCGCCTGCCGGTCGAACTTGGCATCCAGAATCACGGTGTAGCCCTCCTGGGCCAGCTCCACGCCCAACTGCACCAGGCGGCGGTAGGTTTTATCGGTCATCTCCGGGGTATAGACCGCCGGCCCCCCCCGTTGCCATAAGGGGATCCCGGCCAAATGCTTGCGCACGGCATCGGAGCGAATGTGAATGGCTCCCTGCTGACGGGCTAGGTGACGGGCCACCGTACTTTTGCCGGATCCCGACAATCCCGACATTAAGAACAACTGCCCCTGCTTGGGGAGAGTGTATTCCCAGGCCAGGCGATAGTACCGAGCAGCAGTGCGGAAGGCCGTTGCCTTGGTTTCCTCTGTTGCCGTGGGATCCTCCAGCAAAAAAGAGGTAACCTTGGCCCGCACATAAGCTTGGCGATTGAGGTAGATGGGCAGGATTTTCAGCCCTTCCCAATCTCCGGTTTCTTCCAAGTAAGTGTTCAAATAGACGTTGCCCAGATCCGGACGATAGCGGGCATCCAGATCCATCACTGCATAGGATACGTCGTACATGACATCCACAAAGCGAAAGGCTTCGTTGAACTCGATGCAATCAAAAAGTAGGATCTTCCCTTCCCAAAAACAGATGTTGCGCAGGTGCAAATCTCCGTGGCATTCGCGAATGCGGTCTTGTTCTATTCTTTGTTGGAAAAGCTCCTGCCGCTCGGCAAAAAAGCGATCGGTGTAGGCTTGGGTTTCTCGATATTGCTGAGCTGTTTGGGGGCCGCCGATGTAGCGCTGGGTTTGGGCGTAATTCTCGTCAAAGGCCTCGCGCACCCGTTCTGGCCGGCCAAAGCTGCGAATGTAATCGTTGGTCTCGGCCTGGGCATGAAACATCGCCACCACCCGCCCCAGCTCTTCCATCAAGGCCGGCGTCAGCTCTCCTCGCTCAAAGAGGTTGCTGAACAGTTGCTCTTGGGGAAATTGCCGCATTTGCAGGGCGTATTCTACAAGCTCGCCGCTGCCGCTGAACTGAAAGCGGCCATTGGTTTGAAAAATAGGCAACACCTGCAGATAAAGGCCGGGAGCGCCGCGTTGGTTCATGCGCAGCTCCTCTTGGCAAAAGTGGCGCCGCTGCTCTAGGGTGGTGAAATTCAAAAAGCCGAAATCCAGAGGCTTTTTCACCTTATAGGCATAGTCTCCCGTCAGCAGAATATAAGAAATGTGGGTTTGAATAAGCTGAATGGGATCCTGCGCCGGATGAGGGTAGAAGGCGGGATCCAGCATCGCTTGGATCAAAGGGGGCAGGTGGGCATCGGCCATGAAAAACGATAGAGATGGAAAGGTTGGGGTTAGGGATCCCGATCTTCCGCCACCTATTCCCTGAAGGGCAAGGCAGCCTCCTGAGGGGAGAGGCGGATCAGGCTGATCCCTTGCTTAATTAGGGTATCTTGAGCTGCACCGGAAAGGGCGTAGGGCCAGACCAGATACTTGGTGTTGATGTAGTCTTGTCCGCGCTTGGCCAGGTTCACCTGTTCCGAGAGCATGCGCACCTCTGGCCCGCGGCTGATGGTGGCTTCGGCCCGGCGAATGCGCTGCATCAATTGGCTGAACAGCTCCTGGGGCTGCTGCACAAACACCACAATGGCCAAGTCACAGGGGTTGTAATAGTTGCCGATGCCACAGAGGAGCAGGGCTTCACTGCAGAGAACGAGGCTTTCCTGGTCTCCCAAGGCCACCACCGGATACAGAAAGGTGCGCACATCCTCCAGTTGCCAGTGGTTAAAAGAGTGGCTATCCACCTCTCCCCGCACCCAAGAGGAGATGGCAGGAAAAACCGCTTCACTCAACAGCCGATAGGCCGTCTGGGGCCGTCCCAGCCAGCAGAGGGCATTTTCGTAGAAGCTCTCGTTCTCCAACAGGTGGGGGGTGAGAGGAGCGACCATGGGCAGATCCTCGACCAACTTTTCCAGCATGCCTACTCGGGGATGGTTAAGGCAATTTTGCCCAGAACGGATCCCTGCTCCAGCAGCCGGTGGGCGGCAGCCGCTTCGGCCAGAGGAAAGGTATGGCTGAGCTGGATCCGCAGTTGGCCTTGGTCGATGAGGCGGCCACACTGCCTGAGAATTTCCGCCTGGTTTTGCTGGGCGTTGGTGAGGTTTTTCAGCATCGGGGTGAGCATCAGCTCGAACCCCACCCGCAAGTTGCGGTCGCGGGCCACCCGCCAATCGGTCTCCGGGGCCGGCGCCAGCAGGGTGACGATATCCCCGTACACGCGCACCGCGGGGAAGGTCTGCTCCAAGATCGCGCCGCCCAAAGTATCCAGGGCCAGATCCACCCCTTCCCCCCCTGTCCAGTCCCAAACGGCCCGCACAAAGTCGGTCTGCCGGTAGAAGATGGGCAAGTCGGCCCCCAAAGAACGGACAAACACCGCCTTTTCTGGGGTGCTCACGGTGGTGGCCACTTTGGATCCCCGTAGGCGGGCCAGTTGGATGGCCACATGGCCAACTCCACCCGCTCCCCCGTGGATAAGCACACGTTGGCTGGCCTGCAGCCGTCCCCGGTCGTAAAGGGCTTCCCAGGCGGTGATCAGCACCAGCGGAGCAGCCGCAGCTTCGGCAAAGCTCAGTGTTCTGGGCTTGGGAGCCACAAAGCGCTCGTCCACCACGATCAGCTCGGCATAGTTGCCCGCCTGCCTGCCCAGACCGCCGTGGCAGAAGTAAACCTCATCTCCCACCGTAAAGTGCCTGACGCCGGATCCCACGGCTTCCACAACGCCGGCACCGTCACACCCCAAGATGGCTGGCATCTCTTCGGGGTAGAAGGTGCCTCGCCGCCGCAGCTTGGTGTCGATGGGGTTGACGCCGGCTGCCTTGAGGCGGATGCGCAGCTCCCGCTCACCGCGAATCTGAGGTTCAGGGACTTCTCGGAGTTGCAGAACCTCTGGTCCACCGGGCACACTCATGACCACAGCTTTCATGCGCTCAAGTTGTTCGGTTCTGGTTGGATTGGCCCGTTCAATGGATGCAAGATAAGACTTGGCATTATCGACCATCACCGGGGAACTCCCATAGCATTCGGGTAACATTTGGAAAAAGCTGCATCGAGAAATTCCCCGATGAGGGGCAGCACTTGTTCCCCATGCAAGGCAGGGATAGCATGGCTGGCGCCGGGCAGGATCTTGAGCTGCGCTCCGGGGATCCCTGCGGCGTAGGTTTGGCAGTGCCAGAGGGGGATGGTGTCGTCCTGTTCGGCGGCAACCACCAGGGTGGGGGCCTGAATGTGTTTGAGGTAACGCTCAACCGTATCGACGGCAGCTTGCGGGCGCAGACGTTGTCGGAGAAATTGCCGGGCCACCGGTTGTTGGCGCAGGGATCCGCGCAACCACAAGAGTTGAGCCAGTTTGTCTTCCCAATGCCACCATCGGGCCAGGGGGGTGATCGCCCGCAACAGCCAATCGACCCAAACGCTTTCCCAGAGCAAGGGCCGCAAATGGCGGTAGCGTTTGACAAAGCTGTCGTCGCGGATCCCGGCAGGGGCCAACAAGACCAACCCCCGCAGTGGATACCGCACGGCATAGGCCGCTGCCACCCAGCCGCCAAAAGAATGGCCCACCAGAACCGGAGCCGATAGGCCCAGCGCCTGGACAAATCCGCGCACAAACTCCACTTCTGCACCGATGTCGTAGCGCAAGGCCGGCTGGCTGGACTGCCCGAACCCCAGCAAATCGAGGGCGATGCAGCGGTACTCGCCTCCCAACCCCTGCATCAGCGGCCACCAATTGGCGTGGGTGGCCATAAAACCGTGCAAAAACAGCAGGGGGATCCCGTCTCCCCACTCTCGATAGGCGGCCCAGCAGGACTCTGCCCCCGGGATGTTCAATCCTTCCAATTTCACCCTCTGCAGCGGGATCGCTTGAACGCGCGCTCGTAACTCCGCCAGGCGCTGCGCCAAAGGCAGCCGTTCCAACAGCTCTTGCTCGATCATCGGCCCATCGTCAGCAGATACAGCCTTTTCCCGTGCTACGCCAAGGTCACCCCGCCGCGAACGGGTGAGGGGACAGAGCCCTTGATGGATCCCAGGCAGCACTTCTTCTGAGGATCTTGTAGAGATCTTAACTGATCCCAAAAACTCCCACGGGGTCGGGAAAAGCTGCGACTCAACCGAGCAACTGCAAATGGGGAGGGGGGATTTTCAGCCAGTCCTGGCGGGTCAGTAGCCCTTGGAGAAAGCGGGTGGCCGCCTGCGATTGATAGCGCTCCGGGTTAAAAGCCAGCCAGAGGGTACGCCGTATCTGCAGCCCTTCCACCGCCAGCTTTTGGAACCGACCTTGCTCCACATCGGATCCCACCGCCACCGTCGACAAAAAAGCCACCCCCAAACCCGCCTGGACGGCATTTTTGATGGCTTCAATCGAGCTGAGCTCCAGCCGCACATTCAGTTGAGCCGGGTTGATGCCGTGGCGATTCAACACCCGGTCGATGGTCTGCCGCGTGGAAGACTGGGGATCCAGAGTGATAAAAGGCAAAGTCAACAGATCCGCTAGAGCAGGAGAGTCAACGGCACAGCCGGGGGCGCCGACCAGCACGTATTCATCTTCCGCCAGAGCCATCACCTTCAAGTGCCGCTGTAAGTCAAACGGGATCTCCCCACCGACAATGGCCACGTCCAATTGACCATCCACCAACTTCTGGGCGATTCGCCGCGTGGATTGCACCAAGAGCTGCATCGAAATCTGGGGATAGCGGCGGTGATATTGCGCAATCAAAGAAGGCATGACATAGGTGCCCACCGTTTGGCTGGCCCCCAAAACCAGGTGCCCTCGCTCCATTGCTTGCAAATCTGCCAGAGCCTCGAGGGTTTCATGGCACAGCTTAAGGATGCGCTCGCTGTACTGCAGCAATACTTTCCCGGCATCCGTCAACTCCACCTTGCGCCCACTGCGGTCGAACAACACCACCCCCAACTGCCGCTCTAGGTTCTGCACCTGCAAGCTGACAGCGGGTTGGGAGACAAACAGGCTATCGGCAGCACGGCGAAAACTACCCTGCTGGGCAATTGCCCGCACAATGAGAAGTTGATCTAGGGTAAACGGCAACTCATCCGGCATAAGGAACTCCAAACTGCCCGGCGGGATCTCTTTCAGTTCCCTGAGGAGCTGGGCAGCCCAGGATTGGAAACCCACATGAGATCATCATAAACAAGCGAGAAATCTAAAGAGAACAGCTCAGCCCCTCCCCGGCAGCTCGGCTGCGGGGGTTGACCAGCCAAGGATAGAGAGGGAGGCCTGGAACTTACAGGCTGTTTTAGCGAAAAGCG
>NZ_JANSJI010000109.1:0-1682 GCF_047462475.1 Synechococcus sp. H55.11 | reverse complement strand
CGGCTCTTCTTTCTCTGGGTTGATCCCTACCTTTTCCCCGCAAGGGGACGGAAACACCGGCAACTGGTTAAAGTCGCCGACGAAGACAAAGCGAACGTTGATCCCTACCTTTTCCCCGCAAGGGGACGGAAACTTATCCTTACGGACGTTCCCCCCGCGACAGGAGATGGCGTTGATCCCTACCTTTTCCCCGCAAGGGGACGGAAACGTCAAACGCTTGGCGCATCTCCCAGACCCCGGCTTCGAAGTTGATCCCTACCTTTTCCCCGCAAGGGGACGGAAACAGGATCTGGCAAGACCACGGCCCTGGGACGGACGGCGTTGATCCCTACCTTTTCCCCGCAAGGGGACGGAAACTACAGAACCACCCATTTGTCAGCTACTTTCGCTAAGGGTTGATCCCTACCTTTTCCCCGCAAGGGGACGGAAACGCAGGTGATCCGCCCAGGGGTACTGGCTCAGCGGGACGTGTTGATCCCTACCTTTTCCCCGCAAGGGGACGGAAACCCCAGCGCCGCCGTTTGACGTTGAGCCTGGGCAGGTAGAGGGGTTGATCCCTACCTTTTCCCCGCAAGGGGACGGAAACCTCTTGGGTCTCGTCGAATCTGACGTACCCATTAACAATTGGTTGATCCCTACCTTTTCCCCGCAAGGGGACGGAAACCACAGGTCGTAGAGCTGGTCGAAATTGGTGTCTTCTACGGGTTGATCCCTACCTTTTCCCCGCAAGGGGACGGAAACGTCGGGGGATCCGTCAACAGAGATCCCCATCTTGCTCAGGTTGATCCCTACCTTTTCCCCGCAAGGGGACGGAAACTCTACTAGCCTGCGTATGGGTGAAGGGGTTGCCCCAGGGCGGTTGATCCCTACCTTTTCCCCGCAAGGGGACGGAAACGTCAAAATAAAACCAACTCGGGATAGAAACCCCGAGTTGTTGATCCCTACCTTTTCCCCGCAAGGGGACGGAAACCGGCGGTGGAGTCCGCCTTCGGGGGTAACGTTCCCAAGCGTTGATCCCTACCTTTTCCCCGCAAGGGGACGGAAACCGGCGGTGGAGTCCGCCTTCGGGGGTAACGTTCCCAAGCGTTGATCCCTACCTTTTCCCCGCAAGGGGACGGAAACGCCGAGATCACTTCCTTGAGGCTTCGCGCTTCTGCTTTCGCGTTGATCCCTACCTTTTCCCCGCAAGGGGACGGAAACACCAGGGCAGGATCTCGTGGTACCGGTCGGGCAGCGTCGTGTCGTTGATCCCTACCTTTTCCCCGCAAGGGGACGGAAACTTGTCTAGGTAGCAATAAATCACTAAAACCCGCTTGATTGTTGATCCCTACCTTTTCCCCGCAAGGGGACGGAAACGCAATTCGGGAGCCAGTAGCTCCCGTCGCTTAGGAGCATTAGTTGATCCCTACCTTTTCCCCGCAAGGGGACGGAAACCGCAACACCTCAAGGACACGCCCCCGCTCCAGGTGGGCCTGGTTGATCCCTACCTTTTCCCCGCAAGGGGACGGAAACTCGAACTGAACCCTGGTTGCATAATCTTCTTCAATCGTTGATCCCTACCTTTTCCCCGCAAGGGGACGGAAACTTGGATAACGAGTTCACGCTTCTGAGGTAGCAATACAGTATCCGGTTGATCCCTACCTTTTCCCCGCAAGGGGACGGAGTTGGACTTGGTGACAGAT
>NZ_JANSJI010000108.1:0-1718 GCF_047462475.1 Synechococcus sp. H55.11 | reverse complement strand
GCTGCCTTTTTTCTGGTCAACTCAAGAAGATTCGGCACAATGGGGAAAGCCATTTCACCCTTACCAAGCAGTTGAGGACATCGCTATGGCCTACAAACTCTGGATCGACGGCCAATGGGTCGATAGCCAAGGGGGGGGCTTGATGACCATCGAGAACCCGGCTACTGGCGAGGAACTAGCAGAGGTGGTGGATGCCAGCCCGGCCGATGTGGATCGGGCGGTGCAGGCTGCCCAGACGGCCTTTTACGATGGCCGTTGGTCGAAACTCACGCCTGGCGAGCGCTCCCTGGCCCTCTGGAAATTGGCGGATCTCATCGAAGCTCGCGCCGCCGAATTGGCACGTGTAGAGTCGGAAAACACCGGCAAGCCCTACGAGCTGGTGAGCTTGGGGGGAGATTTGCCGTTTGCGGTCGACAATCTGCGTTTCTTCGCTGCTGCCGCCCGCGACATCCATGGCTTCAGCGCCGGAGAATACGCCAAGGGTTACACCTCGCTATTTCGCAAAGAGCCGGTGGGGGTGTGCGCGCAAATTACCCCCTGGAACTACCCGCTGCTGATGGCCGTCTGGAAGATCGGCCCTGCTCTGGCTGCTGGCTGTACGGTGGTGCTCAAGCCTGCTCCCACCACCCCTCTGACCACTCTGATGCTGGGGGAACTGATCGCTGAAGCCGGGATCCCGCCGGGGGTTGTGAACATTGTTACCGGGGGCAATGCCACCGGCCAAGCTTTGGTGGAGCACCCGCAGGTGCGCATGGTCAGCCTTACCGGCTCTACCGCCACCGGCAAGCAGGTGATGCGCACCGCCGCCAATACCCTGAAGCGGGTGCATTTGGAGTTGGGGGGGAAAGCGCCCTTCCTGGTTTTTGCAGATGCCGACGTGGAAAGCGTGGCCGCCAAGGCCGCCTTCGCCGCCACGTTCAACACCGGCCAGGACTGTACGGCAGCCACCCGCGTCTATGTGCACGAGAGCAAGCTGGCGCAGGTGCAGGAGGCCATTGTGGAGGCGATGCGCAAAGTGACACTGGGATCCCCTTTTGAGGCGGGGGTGGAGATGGGTCCTTTGGTCTCGGCAGCCCAGCGGGAGCGGGTGATGGGATTTGTGGAGCGGGCCAAAGCCGAAGGGGCCAAAGTGCTGACTGGCGGGCGGATCCCTTCCCAGTTTGACCGGGGCTACTACTACGAACCCACAGTGATTGCCAATGTCGATCAAAAAGCGGAGATCGTGCAGAGTGAGGTTTTTGGGCCGGTTCTCACGCTCGGCTCGTTCCGCGAAGAAGCGGAGGCGCTACGCCTGGGCAATGACGTCCTATACGGGTTGGCGGCTTCTGTGTGGACTCAAGACATCGGACGAGCCATGAAACTAGCCGCTGAGCTGGAGGTGGGCACCGTCTGGATCAACGACCACATTCCCATTGCCTCTGAGGCTCCCCATGGCGGCTTCAAACAATCGGGATTTGGCAAAGATCTTTCCGCCGAGGCGGTGCGCGACTATCAGATTACCAAGCATGTGATGATCGCCACCCCCTGAAGCTACGACCATCCTGAGCAGCCATAAAACGAAACAGCAGCAGTTCAACAGGGACATCTCCAGTTTTCCGGAAACCCTTTGCTGCCTCGTTCGCCCCGGCAGCGCGGAGCGCTATCTCAATCTCCCCTCTCCCTTTGGGAGAGGGGCTGGGGGTGAGGGAGCAGAGCGGTCTGGGAACGTCCCTAGAAAT
>NZ_JANSJI010000107.1:23015-26366 GCF_047462475.1 Synechococcus sp. H55.11 | reverse complement strand
GCAACGGCCTGTGCTTCTACGTCAAGCCCAACGGCAACACCATCCAGGTACAGGTTGACCGGGATGGGGGCGGCGGCAATAACCCCGAGTGGGTGGATGTGGAGCCCTTTACCCTGGATCTGAAGAGCCCCACCACGGGCTTTGACGGCCCCAACCCGGTGCTAGGGGTGATCCTGGACGAGGTGACGCGGCGACCCATTCCTATTCCCCGCTTCCAAGAACTGGCCTCCACCGACCCGAACCAGCGCCGCCGCAACGACGACGGCAGCCAAAACCGGCAACTGCAGCCTGCCCGAGAGACGCGGGTCAACGCGGTGGCTGTTAGCGGCGTGCTCCCCTCGCGGCTGGATCAAACCGCCGGCGGCATGCACAACTTCCTGCGCCTCAACGAGCTGTGGAGAGGTACCAACCTCTTCTTCAGCGGCTCGATGATCCAGCTCAACTACAGCACCTATGCCACCGGCCCCTTCCTGCAGCGCAGCTTCGAGCCGCCCAACCTGGTGCCGGATCCAACCTTTGTGCTCGGCTACGACTACTACTCCCCACCCAACCGCCGCTTCGGCTACGACGTGGGCCTGCAGATTGCCCGCCGCCCCGGCGCCGTCTCCAGCCGCTTCCAATTCCCCTCCAACGCGCGCACAGAGTTCCTGCGCGAGCTGGATCCACAAGATCCGTATGTGCGGCGGCTGCGCTGCGCGCTCCAGGATCAGCCGGATGTGCCGTTGGATCCGTCTGCCCAGATTGGCGGCTGCAATGAGTTCAATTGATATGGATCTGATATAGATCCGTCCGGTCAGGGGCAAATTAAAGTAGGGGCGAAATAGGGAGGGATCGATGAGCAAGGGTCAGTTTTGGCGGCAATCGGCAGCAGAGGGCTTTACCCTCATTGAGGTGTTGGCCTCGGTGATCATCGTGGCGCTGGCCATGACTGCTCTTGCCCCTGCCCTTACCTTAGTTGCCTACCGGCGGGCCATGAGCGAGCGGGTAGAGCTGGCCAATCGCCTGGCCCAGGAGGAGGTGGATCGCATCCGCACCCTGGTGGATATCGAGCTGTCGGCTGCTCCAAAGGCTTTTCAGGATCCGGCTCAACGGGATCGTCTGCCCAGAGTGGGAGAAGACCCGCTGGCCAACACCCCACCCCCTGACGAGATGCCCGCCGATGCAAATGCCGGCAACTACACCCACAAAGACAACTATTCCCTTCGCCTGGCGCAAGTTCAAGTGCCGGGGCGGAACCCGGAAGAATACGTCATCCAAACCTTCCGCGACGAGGGAGCGCCCTGCATCGACCGCCGTGAAAACAGGGTCATTCAGGGGGTGCCCTGCAGCTTTCGCCTGGGCGTGCGGGTTTACCACCGCTTTTCTTTTGATCCAGACACGCGCCAAGCGCTGCCTGGATTGGGAACGGAGCTGGTTTCAGCCAACCAAAACTTGGCCAATGCCGATGTCTGGCTCTTTCCCATGGCCACCTCCTTTGTAGAAATTAACCCCGCCGCCAACTTGGGAGATGTTTGCCGGCAGATAGCCATTACCATAGGTGCGGATCCCATCGAGAGGTGCCGGGCTTTCCCCCTGCCTGTCGGTCCTGTTGAAACCTGAGGTAGAGCCTAAGTTCCTTTCCGCAAAACCTGTTGCAAGATGGGGGTGTTTCCCTATGTTTTTCAGGATCTTTCGCCGCCGAGCCAGCAGAGGGTTTACCCTCATCGAGCTGTTGGTCTCGCTGCTGATTGCCTCCATCTTTCTCCTGGCCACCGCCATGATCGTCATCGAGACGATGCGGCTGGATCGGGAAGAGACGGGCCGCACCCAGGTGCAGGCGGAGCTAACCCAGGCCATGGAATATATCCAGCAGGATCTGGCAGAAGCTCTCTACATTTACAACGACACCGAACAGCCCAACGGAGACGGGATCCCAGATGTTACCCAGCGGCTTTACGAGCCAGGCTGGATCCGCCGCCCCGATGACGCTATCCCGGTTGTTGCCCTTTGGAAGCTGGAACCGATCCCGCGGGGATGCTACGCGGGCAACCCCACCTTGCAACAGATTCGCGAAGGCCGTGCTACCTTGCCTGCTGAACCACCTGCTGGGTTCCCGCTCACAAACGGCAGAAATGCGGATTGGGAAACGCTGCTCAGCCGCCGCGGCATTTACACCCTGGTGGTGTACTACCTGCGCCGCAACTACAACAACGCCGGCAACCCAACAGGGGACACTCCTTGGGAAGGCAACGCGCGGATCGAGCGTTTTGAGTTACGACCCCTCAACACTCAGGGTCAAAATGACTGCGCTGGTCGCAGCCCGTTCTTTGTTGAAGATCCCGATCCGTTCCGGGAAGGTTTCCTTGCTTGGCCTTCCGAGCAGGCCCGAGCACGCCAGATCCCCATTGCCAGCAGGGCGGATGGCCCTCGCCTGATAACTCTGGTCTCGAACATCTTCAGCAGCCGGGAGGGGAGTCCGCAGGTTGCACCCGCTTGCCCGCAGGGCTATGCCTTTGGCGGCGGCAAACCCAACGGCGTCACCTTCTCAGGGTTGGCAGATAACCAGAACGACGTGGGCTTCTACGTCTGCGTGCGGCGCAGCCCCGGCGCCGACCGACCCCAGGATGTGGTCATCAACATCACGGCCACGGCCATGGAGCGGGCCAACCCCGGCCTCTTCCGCCGCTACATTCAGGATGCCACCAGCGTCGATATCTCAGAGGTGTCGCGCTACCTGCTGCCGCTGCAAACTCGGGTTCTTGCCCGCGGTGTTATCAACCGTCAACTCTCCTAGGGGGAATGTCCACCATGTTGGCCTTGGAGAAAAAAACCATTGGCCCGGCGCGGCCGCTTCGATCCCAGGGCTTCACGCTGACAGAGGTCCTGGCGGTGGTGGTCATTATCGGCATTCTGGCCGGGCTGGCCGTCCCTTCCGGGATCAACATCTGGGCGCGCATCCAATTGGAGGACGCGCAAAACAAGGTGGAGCGGGCCCTGCGCACCGCCCGCGCCAACGCCAGAGCTTCTCTCCAAGGCCGTGCTTGGGTGGTTGAAATCGATAACTCAGATCCGAATGTCCCCACGCTGGTGATCCAAGACGAGGAAGGCCTTTGCGATGAGCCCACCCCTTGTCAGTGGGTGCGCCTCAATAATTTTGTTACTGCCAGCAATACCTTCAACGGCGGAAGGGCCGTTTTCGACTCGGAAGGGCGGGCGCGTCAGTTGGGGCGCTTTGTGGTCAGCAGCACCTACTCCCAGGGCGAAAACCGCTGCGTGGTGGTGAGCACGTTGATCGGCACTCTCCGCAAGGACAATAACCCTGAGTGTGGCAACGTGACCAACGAGGCAGAGGAAGGCTAGTTGGGGTAGGAT
>NZ_JANSJI010000107.1:0-22915 GCF_047462475.1 Synechococcus sp. H55.11 | reverse complement strand
CCTCTCCCAGCCCAAGCGCTCCGCGCCGCTCACGCGACCACCCCCGATCCCTCTCCCATCCCTCACCCCCGGCCCCTCTCCCAAGGGGAGTCAGCCCTCACCCCCGGCCCCTCTCCCAAGGGGAGAGGGGAGTTATGGGTGGCTTGTGGTTGTTTGCTGTAGGTTCACTGGTTATGGTCTCCCTAACTCTTGAAGTTCCGGAAAAAGTCTTCCCTTGGCACACTCGGCAGCCGGCTCTGCTGGTGCTGGCCGATGGCACGGCCTTTGCCGGCTGGTCGTTTGGAGCAGAGGGCACGGCGGTGGGTGAGGTGGTGTTCAACACGGGCATGACCGGCTACCAGGAGGTGATGACGGATCCGAGCTACCGGGGGCAGTTGATCACGTTCACCTGCCCGGAATTGGGGAACACCGGGATCAACGAGCTGGATCAGGAGTCGGCCCGGCCCCAAGCCGCCGGGATCATCGCCCGCAACGTGTCGCGCCTGGCCAGCTCCTGGCGGGCTACGGGGACGCTGCCTGACTACCTCAAGCAGCACGGGATCCCGGGGATTGCCGGGGTGGATACGCGGGCCCTGACGCGGCGGCTGCGCTCGCAGGGGGTGATGAACGGGGCCATTTCGACGGAGATCTTGGATCCGCAGGCGCTGCTGGAGCGGGTGCGCCAGGCCCCTGCCATGCAGGGGCTGAGCCTGGTGGCAGAGGTTACAACGCCCAAGCCCTACGAGTGGCTGGAGCCCACCCCCGCCGATTGGGACTATGGCCGCAGCCAAGGGATCCGGATCCCGGATCCTCCCCTGCGGGTGGTGGCGCTGGATTTTGGCATCAAGCGCAACATCTTGCGCCGCCTGGCCCGCTACGGCTGCCGCGTGATGGTGTTGCCGGCCCACGCCAGCCCTGAGGAGATCTTGAGTTACAACCCGGATGGGATCTTCCTCTCCAACGGGCCCGGGGATCCGGCGGCAGAGACGACGGCCATCCGCACCACCCAGGCGCTGCTGCAAAGCGGGAAGTCGATGTTTGGCATCTGTCTGGGCCACCAGATCCTCAGCTTGGCCTTGGGCGGATCCACCTACAAGCTCAAGTTCGGCCACCGCGGCCTCAACCACCCCTGTGGGCTGGAGAAGGAAGTGGAGATCACCAGCCAAAACCACGGCTTTGCGGTGGAGGCCGCTTCGATCCCGGCTGAGGAAGTAGAAGTTACTTACCTTAACTTCAATGACCGCACCGTGGCCGGGATCCGCCACCGCCAGTTACCCCTCTTTTCCGTGCAGTATCACCCAGAGGCCAGCCCCGGCCCCCACGATGCCGACCATCTCTTCCGGGAGTTTGTGGAGCTGATGCTGCAGAACAGAGGGCAGGAGTAGCTTAACCCTCACCCCCGGCCCCTCTCCCTGAGGGAGTCAACCCAGGCGCTCCGCGCCGCTAGCGCGACCACCCCCGGCCCCTCTCCCTGAGGGAGTCAACCCTCACCCCCGGCCCCTCTCCCTGAGGGAGAGGGGAGTTAGGGACAGGGCGGCGCGGGCTTCTTCCCGGTCGTCGAAGTGGATTTTTTCGGTGCCCAGGATCTGGTAGTCTTCGTGGCCTTTGCCGGCAATCACGACTGTATCGCCCGGCTGGGCCTCCAGGATGGCCAGGCGGATGGCTTGGCGCCGATCCACCTCCACTGCCCAGGGGGATCCAGGGATCCCGGCCAAAATGTCCTGCAGGATCTGCTGCGGATCCTCGGTGCGGGGGTTGTCGGAGGTCACCACCACCCGATCGGCCCAGGTGGCAGCAATGCGGCCCATCTGCGGGCGCTTGCCCCGGTCGCGATCCCCGCCGCAGCCAAAGACGCAGATCAGCCGGCCTTGAACTTGGGGGCGCAGGGCCTTGAGCAGGTTTTCCAGCCCATCGGGGGTGTGGGCATAGTCTACGATCACCGTGATGTCCTGCCCCGGCAGGCTCACCCGCTCCATCCGCCCCGGCACACCGGGAAAATGGGGCAGGGCCGACTGGATAACCTCAACAGGGATCCCCAGGTGCAGCGCCACCCCTACTGCCGCCAGCAGGTTGGCCAGGTTGAAGGATCCCACCAGCGGCGCTGCCACGGCAAAGCTGCCCAGAGGGGTGTGCAGAGTCGCCTGCAGGCCGTTGGGGTGAAGTTGAACGTCACTGGGCCAGAGGGCAGGGATCCCTTCGAGGGGCTGCAGGGAGTAGGCCCAGGGCTCCAGAGGGGCTGGGAGGGCTTCGAGCAGCCGCCGTCCGCCCTCGTCGTCGGCGTTGACCACCGCCCGCCCCTGCAAGTACTCCGGCCGGAACAGGGTGGCTTTGGCCTGCCAGTAGTTTTCCATGCTGCCGTGGAAATCCAGGTGATCCTGGGTGAGGTTGGTCCAGACGGCAGCGGCAAAGCTACACCCCCAAGCCCGATCCTGGGCCAGGGCATGGGAGCTGACCTCCATCACCGCCACCTCGGCGCCGGCTGCCTTGGCTTCTCTCAGGCTGCGCTGCAGCTCCAGCGGAAACAGGGTGGTGTGGGGGGCTACCTGGCAGTGGCCGGGCCAGCGGTTGTAGAGGGTGCCCAGCAAGGCAGTGGGGCGACCGGCAGCCTGCAGCAGATGTTCGATGAGATGGGTGGTGGTGGTTTTGCCGTTGGTGCCCGTCACCCCTACCAGGATGAGCTGGCGGGCCGGAAAGCCATAGAAGGCTGCCGCCACCTGGGCCACAGCCCGGTTCAAGCCGGCGCGGGGCCACACCAAAATGGGCTGACTGCTCCCTTCAGCCTCTCCGCTGACTTGCTTCCACGCCTCCTGCGAGATGAGGGCCGCCGCCGCTCCTCCAGCGAGCGCCGCCCGGACAAACTCGCCGCCATCGACGTGGGATCCCGGCATCCCCAAAAACAGATCCCCGGCCTGCACCTGGCGCGAATCGGTGCACAGACCCCTGACCTGCACCCCCTCTAGGGATCCCTGGACCAACTGGGGTTGGATCCCGGCTTGGCCGAGCAATTGGCGCAGATCGATCCCGTTGCTTCCCATGTTTTGCCTCTCCCCACAGCCTTGCAGCTTAGGGTAGCCGCTGGGCCGGCTTTCTGGCCAGAGAAAACCTAGGCCAGGGCCTCTTCCAGCTTTTGCTTGGCCCAGAGGCGGGCGTAGAGGCCGTCGGCATCGGCCAACAACTGGGCATGGTATCCCTGCTGCACGATGCGACCTTGGTCCATGACCCAGATCTGATCCGCCTCCACCGCCGCCGTGAGGCGATGGGTAATCAAGATCACCGTTTTCTGGGCCGTGGCCTGGCGCAGGTGGCGGAGAATGGCCTGGGCCGTCTGGTTGTCCACGCTGGAGAGGCAGTCATCCAAAATCAAAATCGGCGCATCCACCAGCAACGCCCGCGCCAGGGCCACCCGCTGCCGCTGGCCGCCGGAAAGGGTGATGCCCCGCTCCCCCACCAGCGTGTCGTAGCCCTTGGGAAAGTGGAGGATCTCGGCGTGGATGTGGGCGGCTTTGGCGGCCCATTCCACCTCCCAATCTTCCGCCTGGGGCTTGCCATAGCGGATGTTGTCCCGAACGGTGGCGCTGAAGAGGAAGCTCTCCTGGGGCACGTAGGCAATGGCGCGGCGCAGGGATCCCAGTTGAAGCTGGGTAATATCCTGCCCATCCAGAAACACTTGCCCCGGCTGGATCTCCAGCAGGCGGGGCAGGGCATTGGCCAGGGTGGACTTGCCCGCCCCAATCGGCCCCACCACCGCCACCAGTTGCCCCGGCTCGATGCAAAAGTGCAGATCCTGCAGCGCCGGCGTTGCGGATCCCGTATTGGCATAGGCAAAAGTCAGCCCCCTAGCCTCGATACGCCCCTGCACCTTTTCCAGAGGCAGCGGCAGAGCCTGAGGGGCATCGCGGATGGTGGGCTCCACCCGCAGCAAGGCGTCGATCCGCTCCAGGCTGACCTGGCCCCGCTGGTAGGCGGTGATGGTAAAGCCCAGCAAAGCGGTGGGAAATACCAGCCGTTCCACGTAGAGGGTGAGGGCGGAAAAATCCCCAATCGTCAGCCGCCCCGCGGCAATCTGCGGCCCCCCCACTGCCAACAACAGCAGCAGGCTCAGGCTAACCAAAGCCACCAGGGAGGGGAAAAGCAGGTTGCGGGTGAGGGCCAAGCGCAAATTGGCCTGCAGCAGCCGCTCGTTGCGGCGGCGAAACTCCCGCTGCTCGTGCTCTTCCTGGGCATAGACCTTGATCAGGGTGATGCCGTTCATATCCTCCTGGATGAGATCGCTCAGATTGGCCAGCTCCTGCTGCACCTGAAGCTGCTCCTGCTGCAGACGGGTGCTGGTCAACTTCACCAGCCCCAGCATCACCGGAAACACCGATAGGGCCAGGGCGCTTAGACGTGGCTCAATACCCAACATGGCCGGCAGCGTAGTGCCGTAGGCAAAGATTGTATTGGCCAAATTGAGCAGGGCAAAGCCCAGTAGGCGGCGGACATTTTCCACATCGCTGGTGATGCGGGTGAGAATATCCCCGATGGTCTGCTGGGCAAAGTAGGAAGGCTGCAGGGTAAGCAAATGCTCGAAGATGGCCTGCTTGAGGCGAAACTCCACCTGCCGCCCTACGCCAAACATCCACACCCGCGAGGCAATGCGAATGCCCATCATCAGGGTGGAGACAACCAGCACCACCAGAGCGTAGAGGGCAATGCGGCTGGGCGACAGCGCGGCCAGGTTCTGGCTGAGATCATCGATGGCCAGCTTGACATACCAGGGCAGGAACACCCCCAGCCCGTTCACCACCAGCAGGGATCCAATGCCCAGCACCACCTGGCGCCGATAGGGGCGCAGATAATGGGCCAGTTGTCGGAGATGGGATCCCGCCACTCAGGTGCTCCTCCAGCTTCTTCCCACTCTAGCGCTGGGCCGGATCCCCCCGGTAGGGATTAGGCCAGAACCTGGGCCGGGGCCTGCTGCGCCAAGAGTTCCACCTGCTGGCGCGCCCAGGCATCTGCTTGCAAAATGTCCTCCAGGCTGGGGGCGGGGATGACCTGGTGCCGCTCACAGACCCGTTCCAGAAGGCGGGGGATATCCAAAAAACGAATGCGCTCTTGCAAGAACAAGGCCACGGCTGCCTCGTTGGCCGCATTCAACACCGCCGGCAGCGTCCCGCCCGCCCGCCCGGCGGCATAGGCCAGCTCCATGCAGGGATACTTGCGGTGATCCGGCGCCTTAAAAGTGAGGGATCCCAGCTTGACCAAGTCGAGGGGATCCCAAGGGGTGGTTAGGCGCTCCGGCCAACTGAGGCCGTAGAGAATGGGCAGGTGCATATCCGGCCAGCCCAACTGGGCCAGAACCGAGGTATCGGCCAGCTCAATCAGGGAGTGAACGATGCTCTGGGGGTGAATGAGGATCTCGATCCGGTCATAATCCAAACCAAACAGCCAGTGGGCCTCGATCACCTCCAAGCCCTTGTTCATCAGGGTGGCCGAGTCGATGGTGATCTTGCGCCCCATCACCCAGTTGGGGTGTTTGAGGGCATCCGCCAGAGTTGCCCGATCCAGTTGCTCGGCAGGCCAATCGCGAAACGCCCCCCCTGAGGCTGTCAGCCAGATGCGGCGCAGGGATCCCGCTGGCACCCCCTGCAAACATTGGAAGATGGCCGAATGCTCCGAGTCCACCGGGATCAGCTTCACCCCGTACTCTCGTACCAGGGGCAGCACCACCGGGCCGCCTGCCACCAGGGTCTCTTTGTTGGCCAGGGCAACGTCCTTGCCGGCGCGGATGGCGGCCAGCGTGGGCAAGAGGCCGGCACAGCCGACGATCCCGGTCACCACCCGCTGGGCCGCGGGGTGAGCCGCCACCTGACACAGCCCCTCCGTGCCTGCCACCAACTCGGGCAGCGGTCGCATCCCGGTCAGCAGCGACCGCAGTTCCGGCAGCAGCTCCTCCCGGCCAATGGCCACAATCTGGGGCCGAAACTGCCGCACTTGCTCGGCCAAAAGGACGACATTGCTGTAGCTGGTTAGGCCGACAACCTGGAAACGCTCTGGATACTGGGCCACCAAGTCCAGAGTTTGGGTGCCAATCGAGCCGGTGGAGCCGAGCAGGGTGATGGCTTGCATACTAAGGATCCCTTTGCACCTAAAAGAGCGTGACATTCTTGCAGCGCAGACGTCCCCTCGCCCAGCGTGCCCAAGGGCTCCGTCCCGCTCTCGCGAACGGCCCCACCTCGCGTCCGGGGATCCCTGCCTCACGCCACTTCATCTTATTCTTATCTGGTTCTCAACCGGAATCCGTGTGTTTCATCTGATCCCCGACAGCAGGATCTGGCAATGTCGCTCCTCCCTGATTTCAAATCTTTCCCGATTGAGAGCGCAGCCACTGGGCGAGCAAGGCCTCGATCAGCTCCGACAGATCCTGATCCGATTCCAGCAGGAGGCGCTTCACGGCTCGGTGCGTCTCTTTGCGGATGTAGGCGGTCAGCTTGACGTACTCCGCGCCGTTGGGCTTGGCGGGCGCTTCCGGCGGCTCAGGGATCTTGTAGGCCTGGGCGCTCAGCTTTTTCGGAGGCGGGTGGCGGTCGAGCAGGCGCTCAAACTTGCTCATGACAGGATTTCCTCTCCCACCGCAACGTAATCTGACCAGGCTTGCTTGGCCCTGGGATCCGGGAGCTGGTTGACGCAGACCCCCTCCAGCGCGGCCCGCTGAAAGGCCACTGTGCGGCGAATGGAATGATGGCAGAGCGGGATCCCGGCTTGTTTGAGAAAGCTGCGGGCCTCGGCCCCATCCCGGTTAGGCCAGGGGGGAACCAGCGTCAGCAAGACTTTGTAGTGCTTTGCCCCCAAACGATCCAGGGCGTTGACAGTCAGCATCAGGGCATCCAGGGCCAAGGCATCCGGAGAACAGGGCAAAAGCAACAATTCACACCGCTCCGCCAGCAGGCTCAACTGTTCGGGGGTGGGGCGGGCGGGGGTGTCGATCAGCGTATGCTGAAAGCCGCCAGGCGTAGACATGGTGGGATCCCCGGCCAGCACTTTGACAGGAAAGGGGGAGCCCCGTTCTGCCCAGCGAGAGGCGGAGCGATTGGGATCGGCGTCGAGCAGCAGCGACACCTGGGGTGTACTTGCCTGGGCTGCGCACCGTTGTTGAAGGTAGAGGGCCAGGTGCACCGCTGTAGTGGTTTTGCCCACACCCCCCTTGAACCCCAAGACCGCGATATTCATCTGCCACACACCCTCCCAACTTGGTTTTACAGCCCACTTCCAGAGGCGGCAAGAGGCAAGCTGCACATCCGAGCGCCGGAATCTGGGGTTTTGGGCAACTGAGGAGATCCGAGCGCCGCATCACGTTTTCCTCTCTCCGCACGCGAGGGGCTTCGCTGGTACGATATCCTTTGGCTGACAAAGCCGGCTGAGGAACTGCAGGCTCTCTCCCTGCCCCTCGCCCTCGGACGCTACCCCCCTTCTTCATCCCGGAGAAGCTGCCCATGGCTCATCCCTCAAAGTTCCGCGTCCGTCTCAGCCGGCCTCACTCTTGGTCTCCTTTGGTAGGGCTGTGGCTGGCTCTGGGCCTCAGCGCCTGTGGCGGAGGGGATTCCGGTCGCCCCCTGCCGCCACTCCCGGCCCCTCCTGCAGGACGCATCGAGGGATCCCATTTTGACGACCTCAACGGCAATGGCCTGCGGGATCCGGGAGAACCAGGGCTGGCAAGCATCACCACCTTTTTGGACTTGAACGGCAATGGCCGCCTCGATGGGGGGGAGCCCAGCACCCTCAGCGATGCCAACGGCAACTTCCGCTTTTTCAACGTGCCCCCCGGCACCTACCGCGTCACCGCCCTTTTGCCTCCGGGGCGGGTGTTCACCACGCCGCGCGCGGGATCGGGGCTGGAGCGGATTGTCGGCGGCAGACCTGCTCAGCCGGGGGCCTTTCCCTGGATGGTGGCCCTGTTGAACGCGGCTGAGCCGGATCCTTTTCAGGCGCAGTTTTGCGCTGGATCCCTGGTTGCCCCGGAGTGGGTGCTCACCGCCGCCCATTGTTTTTTCAACGATCAAGGCCAGCAGGTGGTGAACGCGCGCAACCTGGATCTGTTGTTGGGTACCAACCGCTTGCAAATCGGTGCCGGCCAGCGCATTCGCGCCGCACAGATCGTCATCAACCCCGGCTACAATCCGCGGGTGGGGCAACTGGGGGGGAACGACATCGCCCTGGTGCGCCTCTCTCGGCCGGTGGCTCTGGCTACCCTGCCGCTGGTGCAGCCCAACCAAACCAGCCTGACCGCCCCCGGCACGTTTGCCACCATCCTCGGCTGGGGAGCCACTTTCCCCCGCGACCTTGACCAGGAACCCAGCGGCTTTGCTCTGGATCTGCAACAGGCCGAAGTTCCCATCGTCGCCAACGAGGTGTGCAACGCGCCCCAGTCCTACAATGGCACCATTTTAGACACCATGCTCTGCGCCGGCTTTCCCCAGGGGGGAGTCGATACTTGTCAGGCGGACAGCGGTGGGCCTTTGATCGTGCCCAGCGGCAGCGGCTTTGCGCTGGCCGGGATCACCAGTTTTGGCAAAGGCTGCGCCCAGCCCAATTTCTATGGGGTGTACACGCGGGTGTCCAGCTTTGTGGGTTTTGTACAATCCGTAATCGGCAGCGCCCCCAGCCCAACGCCAACGCCTTCTCCGCCGCCTTCCACCGGAACAACGGCCTCGTTTGTCGTGAATTTGAGAGAGGGTGAGGTGGTTTCGGGCCTCAACTTTGGCAGCCGCGCCCTGTAACCGTCAGCAGCAGGGCGGAGATGGTTTAGGATAGGGATCCCGATTGTGCTTTCGTTCTACTCATCGACGGAGGAGATAGCTTCTTTATGACTCAGGTGACGATTGGCGAAAACGAAGGGATCGAATCGGCGCTGCGCCGCTTCAAGCGCCAGGTCTCCAAGGCGGGCATTTTGCGGGATCTGCGCAACCATCGCCACTTTGAAACCAACCTGGAAAAGCGCAAGCGCAAAGCGGTAGCCGTCCGGCGCAACCGCCGCAAGTCCATGGCCTAGAGCCATAGCCGACAAGCAGAACCCCAAAGGTGGACAGGGCCTGTGGCGGTGCCTGGGGTTCGAGTTAGTCTCTTGGATTCTGGGCTGAGCTGGCCTGCAGGGATCCGCTCAGCACGTTAGTCTTCGGCATCGCAGGGATCTGAAACCCACGTCAACGGAGTCAGGTGGGCAACGGCCAAAGAGGGGCTACAACAGCCCCTCTCTTGGGTTTGGTTTGCTTTCTAGTCAGAACAGAGAGCGGCGCTCTCCCTGCAACTACTTGATCTTGACAGTAGCGCCGGCTTCTTCCAGCTTCTTCTTGATGTCGTTGGCTTCCTCTTTGGCAACTCCCTCCTTGACCGGTTTGGGAGCGGCCTCGACGAGATCCTTGGCATCTTTCAGGCCCAAGCCGGTCAACTCGCGCACCACCTTGAGGATGGCGATCTTCTTGTCGGCTGGCACAGCCTCGAGGATGACATCAAAGGCCGTTTGCTCCTCCACCGGCTCAGGGGCTGCCGCCGGAGCTGCTGCCGCTGCGGCCACGGGAGCGGCCATGACCATACCGCCGGCTGGGGCCGCCGCGCTGACGCCAAAGGCTTCTTCGATGGCTTTTACCAACTCAGCAGCTTCCAGCAAGCTCAAGGCTTTCAACTCTTCCAAAATTTTTGCAACGCGCTCTGAAGGCATGATGGTTTCTCCTTAGGGGTAACAGAATGGTTAACGTCAGGTTTGGGCTGAAGCCCTTTAGGCGGCCTCTTTGTCGGCAATGGCCCGGATGGCCCGCCCCAGCGAGGCCGGGATCTCGCGGATGCCGCGCGCCACTTGGGTGGGCACCGCATTGATCCCGACCGCCAAGCCGGTGGCCACCGACTTAAGGCCGCCCGCCACTTGGGCCATGAGCACCTCCTTGGGCGGCAGCTCGGCGATGGCTTTGGCCTGATCCAAGGTCAGGGATAGCCCCTCGATACCGGCGCCACGGAACTCGGTTTTCTTGGTTTGCTTGGCAAAATCTTGATACGCCTTCAGGGCAGCTGCAATATCGCCCCGAATCAAGATAAAGGCCGTCGGCCCTGCCAAGAAGGGGAGAACCCCTGCCCAAGCTTTTTGGTCGGCGATGGCCCGCCGCATTAGGGTATTCTTAACAACCATGCAAACCGAATCCGACTTGCGCAGCTCTGCCCGCAGTTGGTTCATCTCCGAAACGGTCAGCCCCTTGTAGTCGATCACCAGCACCATTTGGCTGGCTTGCAGCAGGGATCGCACCTCATCGACGATCTCCGCTTTCTTCGCTACAGGTTGCTTGCCCATGCGCTCACCTCCTTTGTTGTCAATGGTCACCCAGGGTTGAATGGGGATTGCCGGTGGAAGAGAGATCCGCCAAACAAAATGCGTCCCAGCCAAGGCCGAGACGCACTGAGATAAGCGCTCCATCAAAAGCGACCCCAGAAGGGATCCCTCTAGACTGTGCTCAAACCTCGGCAGGACATTAAGCCCGTGGGCACCTGCTGTCTTCGGCTCGATATTCGGCTGTATAAAGACGCTTTGCCGGGATCCTCCTGTAAATCCGTCAACTCAAACCCTCTTCTCCCATCGCAGCGCCAAAGCCAGGCTTAAGTCGCCAGCTTCAGCTCCCGCAGGGCATTGATGTCAACCTCGATCGAGGGACCCATTGTAGCAGCAACGTGTAGGGTTCGCCAATACTTGCCCTTGGCCCCAGAGGGACGGTTGCGATCGATGGATTCCTGCACCGCCTTCAGGTTTTCCAGCAGCGCTTCGACGGGGAACTTGCACTTGCCGAAGATCAAATGCACAATGCCGGTGCGGTCGGCCCGGTATTCCAGCTTGCCGGCTTTGAACTCTTTGATGGCCTGAGCCAGATCCATGGTCACCGTTCCCCCCTTAGGAGAGGGCATGAGGCCGCGCGGCCCCAGCAGCCGCCCCAGCTTAGCCACTTGGGGCATCACATCGGGGGTGGCGATCAGCAGGTCAAAATCCATCATGCCCTTGCCGATTTCCTCGATCAGGTCTTCAAACCCAACCCGATCCGCCCCTGCATTTTGGGCTTCCGTCACTTTCTCGCCGCGGGCAATCACCGCCACCCGGATCTCTTGGCCGGTGCCCCTGGGCAAGACGACGGTGGTGCGCAGTTGTTGGTCGGCGTACTTGGGATCGATCCCCAGGCGGATGTGAACCTCTGCCGCCTCGTCAAATTTGGCGGTGGCCGTCTCCTTCATCAGGGCCAAAGCTTCCGCGGGGGGATAGGCAATGGGCTGCACCTTCTCCCGCAAAGCCTGCATACGTTTGGACAGTTTTCGAGCCATCGTTTCTCCTCGGGGTACTGGCGAGAACCTCTCTCCCCCAAAACTTCAAGACAACAATCAGACTGAAGATCCTTCATCAATCCACCACCGTCACCCCCATGCTGCGGGCGGTGCCGGCGATAATTTTCATGGCCGCCTCCACATCGTGGGCATTCAAATCCGGCAGCTTCTGCTCGGCGATCTGCCGCAGTTGCGCCCGCGTCAGGGATCCCACCTTGGTTTTGTGGGGCTCGCTGGAGCCGGACTCAATACCCAGAGCCTTCTTGATCAACACCGAAGCCGGTGGCGTCTTGAGGACGAAGGTAAAGCTGCGATCCTCGAAGATGGAGATCTCTACAGGCACCACCATACCGGCTTGATCCGCCGTTTTGGCGTTGTATTCCTTACAAAAGGCCATGATGTTGACCCCGTGCTGGCCCAGGGCCGGGCCGATGGGAGGGGCGGGGGTGGCCTTGCCCGCCTGAATGGCCAACTTGACCACGGCCACCAACTTCTTAGCCATGAAACGCGGTTACACCTCTTTTCGCACTTGACCAAACTCTAATTCTACCGGGGTGTCGCGCCCGAAAATCGAGATCAAAGCCTTGAGCTTGCCCCGCTCCGGGCTGACATCCACCACCTCGCCGTAGAAACCCTGGAAGGGGCCGGAGAGGACTTCGATGCGATCCCCAGGCGCCATCTGGATTTTGAGGGGCACTTCCTCCACCTCGACGCTGCTGAAGATACGCTGAACTTCGCTCTGGCTGAGGGGCCGCGGCGTCACATGGCCCCGACCACGACCGTAGGCCCGTTTTTCTTCCGTGCCGACAAAGTTGATCACATTGGGGGTGGTTTTCACCACCATCCAGGTGTCGTCGTTGAGATCCATGCGCACCAGGACATAGCCGGGAAAGACCTTTTCCTCTTGTTCCTGGCGCTTGCCGGCTCGATCCAGTTTGAAGCCCGTCCGCTTCGGGATCACCACCTCGACAATCTGATCTGCCACATCCAAAGCAGCCGCCCGCTGCATCAGGGTGCTTTTCACCTTATTTTCGCAGCCTGAGGCCACCTGAACCGCGTACCAGCGCAGGTTACGGCGACCTTGTCCTTCCCCCTCCTCCATTTCCGGGATCGCGTCTGCAGGCTCAAAGTGTTCCACAGGGCGCCCACGACGTTTCTGCTGCTCTGTGCTCATCACCTCGCATCCTCCCTGTAGCCATCCATAGCTCTCTTGCCCCCAAAGACAGGGATCCTCTAGGACAAAACATCACGAGAACAGTTGAGTGGCTACCCAGGCAAACAGTTGATCGACCAGGTAGATGAAGGAAGCAAAAGCCAACACGATCAGCAAGACGCCCACCGACTCGCCGATCAATTGCCGGCGGCTCGGCCAGACAATTTTGCCCAATTCCGCACGGGTCTCTTGGATAAAGCCCGGGATTCCTTTGGGTTCGGTGGAACTGTCTTTGGAGTGGCCCCGGCTGGCGGGATCCAAACGTTGCTCCGTATCGGCTTTGCTGGAAGAGGTGCTCTTAACCACGGCGGTATCTCCTGCTGGATCCCGAAAACGGTGCGCCACCTTTCAGCGCACACAAGATTAGCTTTGTGATCCTAACAGATCTGGCGGGGGTGGGATCCCTCTCAAGGGGTGGGAGTGGGCTCAGGCGTCAGCGCCCTCGGGGAGAGCACCAAAGGGCGGCGGGAGCGGTTGAATTGCTCTACCGCTGCGTCGATCCCGGCCTTGCTGTCCCAACGCGAGGCAGCATTTTGCCGGGAGAGAAACTCGGCGGCCCGCAGGAGATCGTTCATGTCGATGCTGGTGCCGTCGAACAACTGGACGTTGCGGTCGCGGCGGATGGCCTCATTGACATCTCCCCTTTGGGCCAAGGCAACCTCGGCGCTGGCCAGGATCCCCAGCAGAAGCAGACCCAGGGCCGCAGGGATCCCGCGCCGGGGGTTGAGGGGGGAGCGGAGACGGTTTACAAACATTGATCCTGTTCCTCTACATCGGTGTGCTGCTCGGCCAGCCCCTCTGCCAGCAACTGTTGTTCTTCGGGCGTGAGGGGGCGTTTGGCCAACAGGTCTGGCCGCCTTCGCCAGGTGCGAACCAACTGCTGTTGCAGACGCCAACGGGCGATGGCTCGGTGGTCGCCTGAGAGAAGCACCGGCGGCACCTTGTGCCCTTGAAACTCCGGCGGACGGGTGTAGTGGGGATACTCCAGCAGCCCCGTCTCGAAACTTTCGCTCCTCAGCGAATCTATCTTACCAACTGTACCCGGCAAGAGCCGCACCACGCCGTTGATCAAGGCCAGCGCCGGGATCTCCCCCCCCGTCAAGACAAAATCGCCCAGCGACACCTCGCGGGTGGCCAGATATTGGCGGATCCGCTCGTCAAAGCCCTCGTACTGGCCACAGAGCAGGATGAGCTGCGCCTTTTGGGCAAGTTCTTGCAGCAGCGCCTGGTGCAGCGGTTGTCCCTGCGGCGTGAGCAAGATGATCTCGCGGGGATCCAGGCGGGGCAGGGAGGCGACGGCAGCAAAAAAGGGCTCTGGCTTGAGCACCATGCCCACCCCACCCCCGTAGGGCTCATCATCGACCCGGCGGTGCTTGTCGGTGGCAAAGTCCCGCGGGTTGGTGCAGTGAACCTCGGCGATCCCCTGCTCCAGGGCTTTGCCCACCAGCCCAATGCGCAGCGGCGTTGCAAAAAATTCTGGGAAGAGGGTGACGACGTCGAACCGCACAAGACTCAGGACGAGGCAGAGGGAGGCTCGGTGCGCAACCGCTCCAGATCCAGGCGCAAAGACTCGATCTGGTGGATCAGTTCCATCAGCTCGGCCATCTCTTCTTTGGAGATAGGGGCAGGGGAAGCCGTGGTCGGGGGGCTGCTCTCGGCAGGGGCGGGCCTCTCGCTCTCTGGGGCGGGGGCGTTGGCAGCCGCATCCCTGAGACCTTCGACGTAACGAACGGCTTCCTGTTCGATCAGCTCCCCCTTTTGCTCCAGTTCTGCTGCCAGTTGCGCCAGATCCATCGAGAGGCGGTTGAGGTTTTCGGCCCGCTTTTCCGGGTCTTGGAGGATCTCCACCAGGGCAGTGGCCGTGCCGTAAAAGATGTGGCGAGCCCGCGTGAACCAGTCAGAAGAGCGAGAACTCATGGCAGCAGAAACAGGTGGGTTCTGAATTATTCTAGGCGATCCGCCCACCGGAGCAGGCCCAGGACGACAGAGTGCCCGGCAGCCCAAGTAGGGATCCGTTCTCCGAAGTTTTGAGGAGAACCTGGGGATGGGGTTCAATCGACGGCTCGGATCTCGCCGCTGCTTAGGCGCTCCACAACCAATTCCAGCAGCTCGTGCTCTTCTGGGGAAATCTCTTGATCGGCCATGACGGCATTGAGGATCTGCTGCTGTTCAGCGCGGGTCAAGATCTTATCTGCCAAGGCCCGGTCAATCAAAGCTCTGAGCTCAGAGGGTTGAGGGGATTGCACTGTTTTGCTCCTAGCGCTCGAGGGCAAGGGATCCCATAATGATTTCTGGATCCAAGATGCAACAGATAGCAGCACACCCGTCAGTATAGCGAGACAGTGGTGGAACCCCAGGTATCCCCAAAAACCCAGAGCTTCCAACCGGTGGGGGTGATCGGCGGCGGGCAGTTGGCGCAGATGTTGGCTTTGGCGGCCCGCCCCTTGGGGATCCCGCTGATCGTGCAGGCCGCTGCCCCCACCGATCCGGCGGTGGCAGTAGCCGACGGTGTGGTCTGGGGTGCTGTGACGGACACTCAGGCCACAGCCCAGTTGCTGCAACGCTGCCCGGTGGTAACTTTTGAGAACGAGTTCATCCCGCTGCCGGAGCTGCGCAAGTTGGATCCGCAGGGATCCCGCTTTCGGCCTCGCCTCAGCACGCTAGAGCCGCTGCTGGACAAGTTGCACCAACGGCAGTTCTTGGCGGAGTTGGGGGTGCCGGTGCCGGCCTTTTGCCCTGCGGAGACGGCAGACTTATCTGGGTTGGGCTTTCCGGTGGTGCTCAAGCAGCGGCGGCAGGGCTACGATGGCCAGGGCACCCGCATCCTGCCCGACCGAGCAACCTTGCAACAGGCTCTGGCCGAGTACGCCGGGATCCCGCTGCTGCTGGAAGAGTGGATCCCGTTTGAGCGGGAGCTGGCGGTGATCGTGGCCCGCGGGCTGGCGGGGGAGATCCAACTCTACCCCGTGGTGGAAACTGTGCAGATCGAGCAGGTCTGCCGCTATGTGCTGGCGCCCGCCCGCATTCCCCCGACTGTCGAGGCCGAGATTCGCGACCTGGCGGTCAAGGTGATGGACAAGTTGGACGCGGTGGGTGTGTTCGCCATCGAGCTCTTCTGGGTGCCGCCGCCCCACCCCAAGGCCGGGATCTGGGTCAACGAGATCTCACCGCGGGTTCACAACTCCGGCCACTACACCCTGGAAGCCTGCCACACCTCGCAATTTGAGCAACATCTGCGCGCTATCCTCGGCCTTCCCTTGGGGGATCCCTCTCTCAAGTGTGGGGGAGCAGTGATGGTGAACCTCTTGGGTTATGAGCACTCCAGCAGTGACTATGCCCAAAAGCGGCAGCGCCTGGCGGGGATCCCCAATGCCACGCTGCACTGGTACCACAAAACCCCTGCCCGCCCGGGGCGCAAGCTGGGCCATGTCACGGTCTGTCTACCCCATCCTCCCTCTCCTGCGGAAGCGGCGGACCTTGTCCGTACCCTCGAAGCCCTCTGGTATCCCCAGCCATGGATCCCACCTTTTCTCCAGCCATCCAAGCCCTGATCGCGGCCCTGCAACGGCGGGATGTGCCGGCGGTGGCGCAGCAGGTCAACGGACTCTCTCCCCAAGAGCGCTCCGCGGTGTTGACCCCCGCTCTCCAATACCTTGCTGAGGTGGATCCCGACAGCGCCCGCTGGTTTGTTCGCCACCTCATGGCCCCTGCCGTCAAAGCCCAACTGCGAGCAGGGATCCTCAAAGCCGCCCAAGATTACCTACAAGAGGCCGGCTTCCAAGAAGGGATCGACTACGAGCTCAAGCCCCATCCCCAATCGGGGGGCCAGATCTTGAGCCTTAGCCGCCGAGCCCTGCCCTACGCCGCCCCGGATGACGATCCCTTTGGGCAGTTGTTGCTATCGGAGTTCTGCGAATTGCGGGACTAGACCACCATGGGTAGCACAAGTTATCGGCTGCAGATGCTCGACATCACCGCCCTGCCCCAATTGCTGGAGCTGGATCGACGCTGCTACGGCGGACACTGGGGGGAACAGGGCTATCGCGCGGAGCTGGAACGGCCCACCAGCACGGTGATTGGGGTTGTGGCGGAACCGGTTGCCGTTGGCGCTTCCTATGGCTTGGGCCGAACGGAGTTCTCCCTTCCCTCTCCAGACCTCGCGACGCAAACAGCACCAGCGCTGGTGGGCTTTGGCATCCTCTGGCGCATCGAAGAAGAAGCCCACATCATCTCGCTGGCGGTGGATCCCGGTCACCGGCGACAAGGCTTGGGCCGCAGGATCCTAGAAGCGCTCCTAGACCAAGCTAGGGCAGCAGGCTGTCGCTGGGCCACGTTGGAAGTGAGGGCTTCCAACCACGCCGCCATCCACCTCTATGAATCGGCAGGGTTTCAATTGCTGGGACGCCGCAAGGGCTATTACAACAACGGAGAAGATGGGCTGGTGTATTGGAAGAAACCGATTTAAGCTTAGGAAAAACCAACACTAAGGGGTTGATGCCGGGGGCTTTGGGGTAGGCGGGCTAGAATGGGCAGAACAACCGGCCTAAGAACCCTTGCCCATGCTGGATTTCTACGCTTGGCCCACCCCCAACGGCTACAAAGTCTCGATCCTGCTGGAGGAGCTAGGGATCCCCTACCAGGTCATTCCCATCGACATTGGCCGCGGCGACCAGTTCGACCCGGAATTTCTCAAGATCAGCCCCAACAACAAAATACCGGCCATTGTGGATCCCGATGGGCCTGGAGGCCGGCCTTATGCCCTGTTCGAGTCGGGCGCCATCTTGATGTACCTGGCCGAGAAAACCGGGAAACTCCTGCCCAGCGACATCGGATCCCGCTATCGCGTCATCCAGTGGCTGATGTTCCAAATGGGCGGCATTGGGCCGATGATGGGCCAGGCCAACCACTTTCAGCACTACGCCCCAGAGCGGATCCCCTATGCTATCGACCGCTACGTTAACGAGACCCGGCGCTTGTTTGGCGTGGCGGAACGGGTCTTGGCCGAGTCGGAGTACCTGGCGGGCGACTACTCCATCGCCGACATTGCCAGCTTCCCCTGGATGCGAAGCTACCCACGGCAGGGGCTGAACATCGAAGAGTTCCCCAACGTCAAACGCTGGTTGGCAGCCATCGAGGCCCGCCCTGCTGTGCAGAAGGGCCTGCAACTGTTGGCAGAGGCGCGCCGATCCCCAGACCAGCCCCTCAGCGACGAGGAACGGCAAGTCCTGTTTGGCGACCGCCAATACCAAAGGCGCTGAGTCAAGGGGAGAAGCTGCACTTGTTAGCTCTCGACACAAAACTTGACAGTTTTTAATACTTGAGCCACATTAGAGATGTCACCCCTTGATGGAGTTAAGACTATGGAAAACCAAGAAGCTAAGTTCGGCTTTACCACCTTTGCCGAAAAATGGAATGGCCGTCTGGCGATGTTGGGCTTTGTGATCGGCGTGGCCACCGAGTTGCTGACCGGCCAAGGGATCCTCTCTCAAATTGGCCTGATGTGATCCCAGCCCGCCTGATTGGGTCGAAGCACTAGCTAGATACTTTCTGCCCGGCTGTCCTCTTCCAGACTGATCAAGCAGCCGGGCTTTTGCTGCGGTTCCGAGCCAGAGCGCAGCCCAAACAGCCGCGCCAATTTGTTCCTCCTACCTCCAACGGTTCGCCGCTTGATCCCCATCTCCTTTTGGGAGAGGGGCTGGGGGTGAGGGCGACAAGTCTGGGATCGCCCTAGCCTTCCAATTCCTGCAGGTACTGGCAAATGTCGGCCAAGATGCGCTCCAGCTCCTCCAGGCCCTGGGAAGCGCTTGCCCATTTTGGGTCATCAGCCGGGGATCCCGGCTGCGCCAGTTGCACCCCCAGGTGTTCTAGCTCGCGGGCTACTTGACAAAAGGCATTGGCTCCCACGTTGGCGCTAGCTCCCTTGAGGCGGTGGGCAATTTTCCTCAAGTCTTCGGCATTACCCGCTGCAAGAGCTTGGCGCAGCCGCGGCAACTGGTCCTGGCCATCTTGGACAAACACCTGCAGCAGGTCCCGCTGAAACTGGCGGTCACCTCCCGTAACCCGCCCCAAGTAGGCGGCGTCGATGGGGTAGGGCAGCGTGGGAGCAGGGGCACCGCCGGCAGCTTCAGGAGAAGGCGGATCGGACGAAGCCGCCCCGTTGGCTGCTCCTGCTGCGGAAGGGGCGATCCTTTGGCTCCAGTGGTTGAGCACTTTTTCCAGATCCTCCTTTGGCACCGGCTTACTGAGATAGTCGTCCATGCCCGCTTGCAGGCAGCGCTCCCGATCCTCTTGCATGGCGTTGGCCGTGATGGCAATCACCACGGTGCGGTGGCCGGATCCCCGCTCCTGCTGGCGCAGGCGGCGGGTGGCCTCGTAGCCATCCATCACCGGCATCTGGCAATCCATGAGGATGAGGTCGTACTTGACTTGCTGCAGCAAATCCAGCACCTCCTGGCCGTTGGCCACCACATCCGCCAGGTAGCCCAAGCTCTGCAGCTGGCGCAGGGCCACCTTTTGGTTGACGGGGTTGTCTTCGGCCAAGAGGATGCGCAGGGGTTGCTGGGGGCGGCTGGCGGAGGGCGCACTTTGCGAAAGGGGTGGGCCCATGCCCAGCAGCGCGGTGGCCAGGCCGGAAGACTTGCCCAGCGCCATGACCAGAGCTTCTTGCAATCGCGTTTGTTTGACCGGCTTGGTTAGGTAGGCAGCAAAGCCAATCTCGGCGGCGCGGCGGGAGTGCTCCCCCAACCCCAGCGAGGTCATCATCACCAGTTGCGTCGGGGACAGTTCGGGATCCGCCTTGATCCAGCGGCCCAGGGTTTCCCCATCCACCTCCGGCATCTGCATGTCCAAAACCGCCAAGGGGAAGGGGATCCCTTCCCGCACGGCCTGGCGCAGTTTGTCCAGAGCCTGGTAGGCATTTTCGGCTTCTTCCACCACCATGCCCCAAGCGGTGGCCTGGCAGCGGACGATCTTGCGGTTGGTGGCGTTGTCGTCCACCACCAACAGCCGCTTGCCCTGAAGATCGACAGGGATGCGGGCGGGGTTCTGGGCGATCTGGCGGGGGTAGGGTTGTCTTTCCAGGGTCAGCTCGAGGCTGAAGGTGCTGCCGCGGCCCACCTCGCTCTCTAGGAAGATCTTGCCCCCCATCAGCTCTGTCAGTTGCTTGCAAATGGCCAGGCCCAGGCCTGTGCCCCCGTACTTGCGGGTGGTAGAAGCATCCACTTGGGTGAAGGGCTGAAACAGCTTGGCTTGCGCTTCCTTGGGGATTCCGATCCCTGTATCTCTTACCGAGAGCCGCAGTTGGACATGGGTGGCCGTCTCCTGCAGCAGCTCGGCCTGGATGACCACCTCCCCTTGATGGGTGAACTTGATGGCGTTGCTCACCAAGTTGTTGAGGATTTGGCGCAGCCGCGACGCATCCCCCCGCAGATAGCGGGGCACTTCCGGCGGCATAAGCACCGCCAGCTCCAGGCCCTTGACGTGGGCAGTGGGGGCAAAGAGATCCGCCACCTCCTCCAAACAGGCCCTCAGGTCGAAGTCCAGGATCTCCAGCTCCATCTCCCCGGCTTCCAGCTTGGAGAAGTCCAGGATGTCGTTGATGAGGGTCAGCAGGGCATCGCCGCTGATGCGGATGGTCTCGACAAAGTCCCGCTGCTCGGGGGTCAGGGGCGTCTCCAGCAACAAGCCCGTCATCCCCAGCACCGCGTTCATGGGGGTGCGGATCTCGTGGCTCATGGTGGCCAAGAAGCTGCTTTTGGCCTGAGAAGCCTGCTCTGCCGCTTTGCGGGCTTGTTCTAGCTCGAGGCTGCGCTGGCGCTCCCGCTCCAGGAGCTCTGCCTGGGTGAGGGCAATGCCGATTTGGTTGGCCAGTTGCACCAGCAGCTCGATCTCAAACGGCTGCCACTGGCGGGGTGCAGAACACTGGTGGGCCAACAACAGCCCCCACAGCCGCTGCTCCATGAAGAGGGGCACCACCAGGTTGGCCTTCACCTGCATTGTTTGCAGCAGCTCCAGGTAGCAGGGCTCCAGCCCTTCGACCTCCACGTCGCTGATGGCGCGAACCCGGCCCTGGCTGTAGAGCTCAGCATATTTTTCCTGAAAACAGGGATCCTCAATCACCTCGCCCACAAGGGAAGGGATGCCGGGCTGGGTTTTCTCGTTGGAGATGATCCCGGATCCATCCGGCTGGAAGCGGTAGACCAAAACGCGATCCGCCCTGAGCAGGGCTTGGATCTCCGTTACTGCCGTTTCCAGGATCTCGGCAATATCCAGCGATTGGCGGATCTTTAAGCTGAGATCGGCCAGCAGTTGGGCCCGCCGGCTCTGCCGCTCCAGCTCCTCGGCAGCTTTTTTGCGCTCGGTGATGTTGCGGAAAATGCCCCGCGTGGAGACCATCACCCCATCTTCAAGGCGGCAGTTAACACTTCCTTCCACCCAGATGGTTTCGCCCTTGGCAGTCACAAAGGCCGTCTCCACCTTGTCCAGAGGTTGGCCAGTCGAAAGCTTCTGGAAAGCGACCTGGCAGTGCTCTCGATAGTCGGGGTGGATGATGTCGAAAACCCTCATTTGGTGGATTTGAGCTTCGTCGTAGCCCAGGGTCTCCTTCCAGGCGCGGTTGACGTAGAGAAAGTACCCTTCGGCATCGACAGCCTGAATGAGATCGCTGGCATTTTCAAAGAGATCCCGGTAGCGCTCTTCGCTTTCTTTGAGAGCCAGCTCCGCCAGCTTGCGCTCGGTGATGTCGATGCCGGTGCCGATGATAAACTCCACCTCGCCCTCGGCGTTGACCAGGGCGGTGTTGGTCCAAGCAATGAGCCGCAGCGCCCCCTGCTTGGTGCGCCAGAAGTTTTCATAGCGATTCAAGAAAAGGGAGCGACTGCCCTTAAGTTGTTGAAAAGCTTGCTTCAGGCCGGCCATCTCGCCCGCCGGGATCAAGCCCAAGTCCCAGAGCAGTTGGCCCTTGACTTCTGCCAGCGAATAGCCAGAAAGCTGCTCGGCAGCGCGGTTAAAGCGCAGGATGCGCCCTTCGGGATCCATGACCACCACTAAGGCGCCTGCCGTGTCGAGGATGGCGTTGGTAAAGTCCCGCTCTTGCTTGAGGAAGGTTCCCGCCCGCTCCCGCTCAGCAGTTTCGCGGCGAATGAGGGCATAAACTGCGGCCAACAGCAAGTAGGTAAAAGCCAGCCCCCCCAGCAGGATGGCATTGGTTCTAACCCAAGCAAGCTGGAACTGCTCGCTGCGCTGCTGCAACAGAAGCCGCTCTTGCTCCTGGAGCGCCTCCACTAGGTTGGCGATCCGCTCCATCAACCTTTGCCCTTCGCTCCTCTTCAAGGCTTCTTGAACAGCGGCCAGCCCCTCTTGATCCCGGAGCCGGATAAGATCTTGGGCAAGGTTCAGGCGCTGTTCCAAAAGCAGCTCCAGTCGCTTTAGGCGCTCTTGCTGGAGAGGGTTGTCGGCTGTCAACTCTTGCAGCCGGCTGAGGCGAGTGGGAAGGGCCTCAAGGCTGGTCTTGTACTCGTCGAGGTAGCGAGTCTCGTTGGTCAAAAGGTAACCCCGTTTACCTGCCTCAGCAGCACGGGTTTCTGAGAGCAATCCTTCCAGGTTCTGGATCACTTCCAGGGTATGGGCCACTTGCTCCGTCAGTTGGGGCAGGCGACTGGCGTTGCGCTGGGCAGAGTAGGCGATCCCGCCCAAGATCAAGGCAGCCAGGCCCAGGCCAGCACTGACCTTGAGGAGAAAGCGGTTTTTGCGAGCAGGCTTGCTCTCGCCAGCTTTGGGAAGCAAGGGAGCCTTGGCCAGCTCCCGCAAGGTGCGGCGCAGCTCCAGTTGAGCCACCACCTGATGGGCCAGGGCCTTGAGCTGCTCCAATTGCTCCGGGCTGAGCTGGCGGGGTTGGTAGTCCACCACGCAGAGGGTACCCAGCGCTTGCCCTTCCGGCGTTACCAAGGGCACACCGGCGTAAAAGCGAATATGCGGCTCTTGGGTTACAAAAGGGTTGTCGGCAAAGCGCGGATCCTGGGTGGCATCGGGCACCACCAGCGGCTCTTTGGGCGAGAGAATGGCGTGGGCACAGAAGGCCACATCCCGCGGCGTTTCCTCGATACCCTCAATGCCGAACTTGGCCTTAAACCACTGGCGATGCTCGTCAATAAGAGTTACTAGCGAAATGGGCGTGCCGCAGATGTAAGCAGCAAGCCGGACGATCTCGTCAAAGGCAGTTTCAGGGGCTGTATCGAGAACTTGATACTCTCGTAGGGCAGCCAGCCGCTCTTCTTCGTTGGGGGGAAGGGGAGCCTTGGGCATGGGTCAAGCTGGAGAGACGGGATCCGGCGCTGCCGTGGGTGAACCTCAGCAGCCTGGTAAAAGAGACAACCCCAGCATAACTCCCCGACCGCC